>CAZOTG010000343.1:0-2994 GCA_964582585.1 uncultured Chromatiaceae bacterium
ATCTCCAGCACCGGCGGATTTTCGACTGCATCATCAGCATATTAGGCGGACCGAGCGATGACGACAGATTGCGCGCCGAAGCCGAAATTATCAGACTTCTCGGCCTGCTTCAGGAGCATTTCGCCCTGGAGGAGAGCATGATGCGCAAGCTCGACTACCCGGAGATTGAACGGCACATTGAAGAACACAGACAGTTCAACGCCGATGTGCACGAATTGGCGCAAAAGACCCTCAGAATAAAGGGGGGCGTATCGGGCGTAGCGATGAAGATTGCTCACAAATGGCTGACTGAGCATATCCTGACAAGCGACAGGGACTACGCGGCTTTCTTTAGGGCAGAGAACACAAACGTGCAAATATAAAACTGGTTGCGGGCTAGCTCTGCAGCTCCGCCCGGTTCGCGTAGTGCGCCAGCGCTTCCGGATTCGCCAGCGCCTCGGCGTTTTTCACCGCCTCGCCGTGCACCACGTCGCGCACCGCCAACTCCACGATCTTGCCGCTCTTGGTGCGCGGAATGTCTTCGACCTGCAGCACCTTGGCCGGCACATGGCGCGGCGTCGTATTGGCGCGGATCCGGTTCTTGATTTTCTCGATCAGCGCGTCGTCCAGGCTCAGCCCCTCGCGCAGTTTGACGAACAGCACAACGCGCACATCCTTGTTCCACTCCTGGCCAATCACCAGCGACTCCAGCACCTCGTCCAGCTGTTCCACCTGGCGGTAGATTTCCGCCGTACCGATACGCACGCCGCCCGGGTTGAGCACCGCGTCCGAGCGCCCGTAGATGACCATGCCGTCGCGCTCGGTGAGCTCGACATAGTCGCCATGGCACCACACGTTCGGATATTTGGCGAAATATGCGTCGTGGTAGCGCTTTCCGTCCGGATCGTTCCAGAAGCCGATCGGCATCGAAGGGAAAGGCCGGGTGCACACCAGCTCGCCCTTGCTTCCGCGCACCGGCTTGCCCTGCGCGTCATACACCTCCACCTTCATCCCCAAACCGCGGCATTGGATCTCGCCCCGATACACCGGCAGCACCGGGCTGCCGAGCACGAAGCAGGAAATGATATCCGTGCCGCCGGAAATGGAGGACAGGCACAGGTCGGCCTTGATATCGCGGTAGACGTAATCGAAGCTCTCCGGCGCGAGCGGCGAGCCTGTGGACAGGATAGCGCGCAGCTTGCGCAGATTATGGCTGGCGCATGGCCTGAGTTTGATCTTGGAGACGGCATCGATGAATTTGGCCGAAGTGCCGAAGTGGGTCATGCCTTCCGCCTCGGCGAAATCGAACAGGATCGCCCCGCGCCGGATGAACGGCGAACCGTCGTACAGCAGCAGCGTCGCGCCCGAGGCCAGGCCCGAGGCGAGCCAGTTCCACATCATCCAGCCGCAGGTGGTGAAGTAGAACAGCCGGTCGCCGGGTCTGACGTCGGTATGCAGCTGATGTTCCTTCAGGTGCTGCAGCAGCGTACCTCCGGCGCCGTGCACGATGCACTTGGGCACGCCGGTGGTGCCCGACGAATACATGATGTACAGCGGATGGTCAAAAGGCAGCTGCGCGTAGTCGATGTCGCGCGCGGCATAAGGCGCGATGAAGTCGCTCAGGCGCTCGGCATTCGGCACTGCCGACAGATCCGAGTTGTCGGAAAGATAGGGCACCAGCACTACGCGCGCCAGCGTCGGCAGGCGCCGCGCGATCTCCGTAACCTTGGCGAGCAAATCTATGGCCTTGCCGTTGTACCAATAGCCGTCGGCGGCGAACAGAACTTTCGGCTCTATCTGGCCGAAGCGGTCGAGCACGCCCTGCACGCCGAAATCCGGGGAACAGGATGACCAGATGGCGCCGATGCTGGCGGCGGCCAGCATGGCCATGATCGTCTGCGGCATATTCGGCAGATAGCCGGCTACGCGGTCGCCTGACCGCACGCCCGCCGCGCGCAGCGCCTGCGCCAGGCGCGATACGCCGTCATGGAGCTGGGCATGCGACAGCCGTTGTTCCACCTTGTCCTCGCCCCAGAAGACCATCGCATCCCGCCGGTCGCGCCTCCGCAGCAGGTTTTCGGCGAAATTGAGACGCGCATCGGGAAACCATTTCGCGCCGGGCATGCGCTCGCCATGTACCAGCACGCGCTCGCCGCGCCGGTTAGCTTTCACGCCGGCGTATTGCCACAGCGACAGCCAGAATTGCTCGGGCTCGTCGACCGACCATTGATAGAACGCGGGATAGGTATTGAACTTCAGCCCCCAATCGCGGATGGCCGCGCGCGCGAATGCCGTGACATTGGCGCCGGCGATGCGCGCCTGGCTGGGTTCCCACAGCGCTTTGTCCAGCGAGAACTTTTCCCTCAAGCGGGATCGGGGCTTGCGCTCGTCGACTGCCATGATTCAGTGTCCGATAAGTTGGCGGATGGTTTCGGGCAGCGGCACCGATTTTTCCTTCTGATAGTCCACCCAGACCACCTTGGCCGCGCCTTCGGCGTAGATTTTTTCCGGGTCGTAGCTGGGTCGCAGTTCAAGGTAGGTCTCCAGGCTGCTGCGCCCTATCGTCCCGACGTAAGTCCTGATCTCGACATCACCGGGATACACCAGTTGCTTGATGAAAGTGCAGCTCGCGTTGACGATCACCGGCCCCTGCCCCTTGACGGCCGACCGCGCGCCTATGCTTTCGAACCAGGAAATGCGTGCCTGCTCCATGTAGCGAAAATAGATAGTGTTGTTGACGTGCCCCATGGCATCCATATCGCCCCAGCGGATAGGCATGATTTCGGTATGCACGAGCTTGCGCTTCATTGTGGTCATCGTATGGGTGTCGCGGAACGGAGAGTCGCATTATAATTCCCCTCCACGCAAATAAATACAGTACGGTCGTATGCGTATGCTGCAGAAGAGGCGGCCAGGCCGCGGCGCTGAACGCGCGCCGATGCGACCGACGAACTGGGGGGCGACATGCAACGCGAAGCGATGGAATACGATGTGGTCATCGTCGGCGGCGGGCCC
>CAZOTG010000344.1:0-2986 GCA_964582585.1 uncultured Chromatiaceae bacterium
CTTTGGCCTTGGGGGCGGTGGGGCTGGTGGCCGGTATGATCGGTATGCAAGCGGTGCGCTTGGGGAGTGACTCCCATATCCTCTACGCGCTGTTACGAGGCGTGGTGGTGAGCGCCTTGCTTGCCGCCGCGGGTTTCTACGGCATCAGTCACTGGCTCATGGCAGGGATAGGCGCCTTTACTGCGGGCGAATTGTTCGCTACCACACTGGTGGGCCTGGTCATCGCCTTGACGCTGGTGGCTTCCACCATCTATTTCACATCCAGCAGCTTTGCGCCGGTACGGCGCATCGCCCATGCCTCCCGTTCCGGGCACGCTACCAACATCATCACCGGCCTGGCGGTGGGCATGAAGTCCACGGCGGTGCCGGTTGTGATCGTCGCCGCGGGTGTTATCGTGGTTTATGGTCTCGCCGGCGTCTACGGCATCGCCGTCGCTACCTGCGCCATGCTGTCCCTGACGCCGGTGATCGTCACTATTGACGCCTTCGGTCCGGTGACAGACAACGCCGGCGGCATCGCCGAGATGGCGCACCTGGAGGAGGGCGTGCGCAAGGTCACTGATACCCTGGATGCCGCCGGCAATACCACCAAGGCGGTCACCAAATCCTTCGCCATCGGCGCGGCGGTGCTGGCGGCCCTGGCCCTGTTCGGTGCCTACACCATCGATTTCGGCGTCCACGGCCATGTGTTCGATTTCTCCATCGGCAACCCGTATATCCTGGCGGGTTTGTTCATCGGCGGTTTGCTGCCCTTCCTGTTCAGCGGCTACATCCTGGACGCCGTGGGCGTGGCGGCGGGGCAGGTAGTGACGGAGGTCAGGGAACAGTTCAAGGCCCATCCCGAGATTATGGCGGGGACGCGCCTGCCGGATTACGCCCGCACTGTGAGCCTCCTCACCCGGGAATCCCTGCGCGGCATGCTGATCCCCGGGCTGATACCGGTGGCCGCGCCGTTGCTCATTGCTTTGATCTGGGTGCCATTCGGCTCGCCAGGCAGCGCCGTGCTACTCATGGGGGGATTGCTCATGGGTGTCATCATCTGCGGTTATCTGATGGCGGTGTCCATGAGCACGGGCGGCGCGGCCTGGGACAACGCCAAAAAATACATCGAGGCCGGTCACGAAGGCGGCAAGGGTTCACCGGCCCACCATGCCGCCGTCACCGGCGACACCGTGGGTGATCCCTACAAGGACACGGCGGGGCCCGCCATCAACCCGATGATCAAGGTGATCAATCTGATTGCGCTGCTGCTGGTACCGTTTCTCGCGTGAGCGGCGACGATATCTCCAGGCGCACCTTTCTGACCACCATGGCCGCGGCTGCCGTGGCGGCTTCATTGAAGGCGGAGGCGCGTGCTGCTCATGACAAAAGCGACATCGGCCTCGCTTTGGGCGGCGGCGGTGCCAGGGGTCTGGCCCATGTACTGATGTTCGAGGTGTTCGATGAGCTGGGCGTGAAGCCGCGCAGGATTGCCGGCACCAGCATCGGGGCCATCATGGGCACGCTCTACGCCTCGGGCCTTTCCGCCAAGGATATCCGTGAACTCATCACCGCCTGGATGAGCACCGAAAGTACGAAATGGTCGCGGGCGATGGTGAGCATGAATATCTTCAAATGGATCGATCTCATCGACCCGGACCTGGGCAAGGGCGGCTTGATTAGCTCCGATAAGTTCCTGGGGTTTCTGCATCAGGCGATAAAGCAGTCCAGCTTCGCGGAACTCAAGATCCCCATCAAGATTGTGGCGACGGATTTTTGGAAAGGCGAGCAGGCCGTCTTTGAGAGGGGCGAACTGCTGCCGGCCGTCAAGGCCAGCATGGCCTTACCCGGGAACTTCGATCCGGTCCGCATCGACGACCGCATTTACATCGACGGCGGTGCCGTCAATCCCTTGCCTTACGATTTGCTGCTGAGGGAGAGTGGTACCACGGTCGCCATCGATGTCAGCGGTACCGTTACGGATCGGGCGGGCGTGGCACCGGCCTTTTTCGAGACGATTTTTCAAACCTTCCATGTCATGGGGCAGTCGATCCTCGCCGACAAGTTGCGCTTGCAGCGACCGGATATCTACATCAAGCCGGACATCGTGGACATCAAGGCCCTGGACTTCCTCAAAGCGAAAGATATTTATAGCCAGGCGGCGCCGGCCAAGGAGCAGTTGAAGCGCAAGCTTGCAGGGATACTGGCATGATGCCGGCGATCAGATCATCAGCAAGGCCGCCGCGACACGCCGGCCGTCACCCATGAGGATATTGTAGGTGCGGCAGGCGGCGGCGGTGTTCATGACTTCGAAACCGATGCCGGCTGCGGCCAAGGAGGCGACTACGGCTCCGTCGGGCCATTGCAGGACGTCGCCGGTGCCCAGCAGGACGATCTCCGGGGCCAGTTCCGCCACGGTTTCCATGTGGACGGCCTGCAAATCGTCGAAGGATTGGGGCGTCCAATTTCGCAGCAGGCGGGTGGGGGTGATGACGGCGCTGTGGGTGAGGATCTCCTGACGCTGGCGGGTGGCTTCCGGGCCGATGGCGTCCAGGGCATCCGGTGCCGGGTCGTCCGCCTCCCAGGGAATGGTGACGGTGACCGAGCCGGGGCCATAGGCGCGGATGGTGTACTGGTCGCGATTGATTTCAAGGTTGAATTGCATAGCCAGGGATTATTCAGTGTTGCTCGCGGATTTGGCCCCTTTTTACCCCGGATGCCGCCTAGGTGCAAGCGGCGGGTATTGGCGGTCGATTGACAGGGTTTTTAGCGCCGGGTAATGTGTCGGTTTGGTGCGCCTTCCGGGCGCTTTGTTTCTGTTTTGAGCCGTGATTTTCCCGTTTCGCGACTTTCCGGATTGACTGACTTGATAGACGAATTCCCAAGAATCAAACGGCTCCCTCCTTATGTCTTTAACATCGTCGGCGAGCTGAAGGCCAAGGCGCGCGCCAGGGGGGAGGATATTATCGATTTCGGCATGGGCAATCCCGATCAGCCCACGCCACGG
>CAZOTG010000345.1:0-2953 GCA_964582585.1 uncultured Chromatiaceae bacterium
ACCCATGACGAGTTGACGAACCTACCCAACCGCACCCTGTTCAATGATCACTTGAGACTGGCATTGGCGCGCTCTACCCGCACCAATACCCGCCTGGCGCTGCTGTTCGTGGACTTGGACAACTTCAAAAACATCAATGACACGCTGGGCCATGAAGAAGGAGATGCGATTCTCAAACAAGTGGCCGCCCGATTGAAGGGTTGCATCAGAGAGATAGATACAGTCGCCCGCTTGGGTGGGGACGAATTCGTGATACTGCTCGAGATCGAGCAGCGCAATGATGCCGTCCTCATGGCCAAGCGTATTCTGGAGGCTTTTGCCGCATGCTTCTCACTGCAGGAGCAGGAATACTTCCTTACACCGAGCATCGGGATCAGCCTCTTCCCCGAGGATGCCACCGACCCCAGGATCCTCATGCGCCATGCCGACACGGCAATGTACCGCGCCAAGGAACACGGCGAGAACACCTACATGTTCTTCACCGCAGACATGGCAGAGCAGATCAGCCACCGCATGCTCATCGAAAACTCGCTGCGCATGGCCATACCGAACGGTCAGTTGTTTCTGGAATACCAGCCCCAGATCAACTTGACCGACAACACCGTAGTGGGTGTCGAGGCCCTGCTACGCTGGCAACACCGGGGCGAGATCATGCTCCCCGCCTCCTTCATCAAGATCGCCGAAGAATCAGGCTTCATCGTCGACATCGACGAATGGGTGATCGGGGAGGCATGCCGTCAAATACGCGCCTGGGAAGAGACGGGGCTGCTCTCCTTTTGGGTCAGCCTCAATATCTCGGCACGCCATTTCCGCCGGGCCGACATCATCACCCGTATCACCAGCATCGCATCCATGGCGAACATTCGCCCCGACCATTTGTGTCTGGAAATGACCGAAGGCGTACTGATGGATACGGAAATCGCCAACCAGATACTACAAAAGCTGCATAAATCCGGTTTCCATGTGAGCGTGGATGACTTTGGCACCGGCTTTTCTTCGCTGTCCTACCTGAAGAGATTTCCCATCGACGAAGTGAAGATCGACCGCACCTTCATCGACGGCCTTGGCAACGACCCGGATGACCTGGCGATCACCACCGCCATCATCGCCATGGCCCACGAGTTGGGCTTGCGGACAGTGGCCGAAGGGGTCGAGACCGAGGTACAACACGAAGCATTGAAAGACCTCGGCTGCGACATCGGCCAAGGCTATTTTTATTCCGAACCGTTGTCGGCGCCCCTGCTGCAGGAATGGCTGCAAAAGCGCAACAAGCAATAAGTCGTTGAATGTCAGGGTTAGTCCACTGCTAATGTACTGCAATGAGATCGCAGATTACATTACGGAGTGATCATGGTCCAAGACATGCGGGTGCAGTACGGTTTGGAATTCGGCGCGAAGACTCGGCGCACCCAAGATAAGAACCTTGTCCAGCGCCGCTGGTGTAAACATTGCCGTCATGATTCATGACGCTGATCTTTTGGTCACCCCATGCATTGCTTTACAAACACAAGCTTGTTGACGCGGAACCGACCGCCCCTCTGTCCGTGACAGCAACGCGTCCGGTAAACGAGAAGGCATCCATTGCCAGGATGCCATAGCTGTTACTGCTGTGAACGCGATCGACAAGAGGGAAATCCCCGCCGGCCCCGAGGGCGACAAACAATGGCATCAGATGTTCTTCCGTCGGGTGATTGCGCTCGGCGAAGGGCGCGCGATCTCGATAATCCATCAAGTCGATGTTACTTCCCGACGCCAAGGTATTCACCATCCAATCCACGAATCCCGTGACCCACAACGGCGCCGGATCAAAGGGGCGTTGATCGGCAAATCCCTGGATATTGTGGGTCAGCGCCCCCGATCCGATGATGAGAACGCCCTGCTTACGCAAGGCGCCCAGCGCCGTGCCGAGACGGTAGTGTTCCTCAGGGCCGGCGTTGCGGATGAGCGATACCTGGAACACGGGCACATCGGCCTTGGGATACATCAGGCTCAGCGGCACCCATGCGCCATGATCCAGTCCACGCTTGGCGTTGTAGCCGACCCTAAAGCCGGAGTCCACTAACAGCTGCGCCGCCTGCTCCGCCTGCTCGGGGGCGCCGGACGCCGGGTAGTGGATTTCGTACAAATCCCGCGGGAAACCGCCGAAATCGTGAATCGTCATGGGCTTGGTCGCGAAGCTGACTTCCGGACCGCCTCTGCCTTGCCAATGGGCGGACACCACCAGGATGGCCTGTGGCCGCGGGACGCGACAGGACCACGCCATCAGGAAGCGGCGTGCCGGGCTATCCTCAATGGCCAACATCGGCGAGCCATGGGAGACAAATAGACTGGGCAAAGGTTTCATATGGCCCCTCATTTCGCTAAATGTCACAAAAATCTATGAGAGATACTATATTCACCTCTTTCCAGTTGATAAACCCACTATTTTGGAATAAATTGATTACTATTAGTTGATAATAGAGACCTATGGATACACTCACCAGCATGAAGGTCTTCGCTACGGTGGTGGAAGCGGGCAGTTTCGCCGCCGCTGCGGACCGCCTGGATTTATCGCGCGCCATGACCTCCAAGCATATGGCCCATCTGGAAAAACACTTGGGTGCCCGCCTGCTCAATCGCACCACCCGGCGACTTAGTCTCACCGAGACCGGTTCGATCTACTTCACCCATTGCCAGCAAATATTGAAGGACCTTGAGGAAGCCGAAACGGCAGCGACGCAGTTAACATCGGTTCCCCGCGGCACCCTGCGTATCGCAGCGCCTTTGGAGTTCGGGATGATGCACATCGGCCCCCTGCTGGCGGATTACCTGTCGCTTTACCCTGAAGTAACGCTCGATTTCTCCTTGGATAATCGCTATATCGATCTGGTCGAGGAAGGCTTTGACCTGGCCATCCGCCTCGGGGCCACACTGGAAACCGGGCTGATCGGGCGAAAATTCGCCGCGCACGTTG
>CAZOTG010000346.1:0-1466 GCA_964582585.1 uncultured Chromatiaceae bacterium
CGGTGATCTTTGGGGCCTCGGTGTCACAGATCAATCTGCTGCTCAATACCATCATCGCCTCATTCATGATCACCGGCAGCGTGTCCTGGCTGTATTACTCCGACCGTCTGGTGGAACTGCCCCTGGGGATGATCGGCGTGGCCCTGGGAACGGTGATCCTGCCCAGCCTGTCGCGCAGTGCGGCGCAGCGTTCACCGGAGGAGTTTTCCCAGACCCTGGATTGGGGGATGCGCTGGGCGATGTTGATCGGCATGCCCGCCACCGTGGGTCTGATGCTGTTGTCCGGCCCCTTGCTGGCGACGCTGTTCTATTACGGTGAATTCAGCCGCCATGATCTTCAGATGTCCACCTACAGTTTGATCACCTATTCCTTCGGCTTGTTGTCGTTCATGCAGGTAAAGGTGCTGGCGCCCGGTTTCTATGCCCGCCAGGATACCCGTACCCCGGTGCGCTTCGCCCTGGTGGCCATCGCCGTCAACATGGGGTTCAACCTGGCGGTGGTAGTCCCCATGATCCTGCTGGACGTGACGGCGCCCCACGCGGCCCTGGCCCTGGCGACCTCTGTGGCCGGTTATGTCAATGTCTGGCAGCTCTATCGCAGCCTGCGCCGCGACGGTGTATTTCTGCCGGCGCCGGGCTGGCGTCGTCTGCTCGGGCAGCTGGCGGTGGCCAACGGCGTCATGGCGACGGTGCTGGTGTTGGCCGTGCCGGGTCTTGATCAATGGGCGGGCTGGGGTGCTCTGCAGCGGGCGCTCCATCTCGGTCTGTGGGTGGTGGTGGCCATGGCGGTCTACGTCATTGCCTTGCGCTTAGCGGGCATCGATCTGCCGGAACTGTTGGGGCGGCGCAAACAGGCGTAGAGGTTTTTTTAGTGATGCCGGATACTGCTGTTATACTTTTCCCGCTGAACTCCGAGAGAAACATGTCATGGAGCTGATTCGCGGCCTGCACAATCTGCGGCCCTACCACCGCGGTTGTGTGGCCACCATCGGCAATTTCGATGGGGTGCACTTGGGACATCAGGCGGTGCTCGGCCAGTTGGCGGAGCGGGCGGCGGAGTTGAACCTGCCCGCGGTGGTGATCACCTTCGAGCCTCATCCCCGGGAATTTTTCGCCCGCGGCGAGGTGCCGCCGCGCTTGACCCGCTTTCGCGAAAAGATGCAGGCGCTGCGGCGATTCTCCGTGGCGCGGGTGGTGTGCCTGCGCTTCGATCAGGCCCTGGCGGACATGCCTGCTGCGGAATTCATTCGGAGCTTGTTGGTGGAAGGCTTGGCGGTGCGTTATCTGGTGGTGGGGGATGATTTCCGCTTCGGCAAGGGGCGGCAGGGCGACTTCGCCATGTTGCAGGAGACGGGAATCGCCCAAGGGTTTCAAGTGGCGGCCATGCATACCTTCAACGTGGACGGCACGCGGGTGAGCAGCACCGCCATCCGCGGTTGTGCGGCACGGGCCAGCTTCGCGAGCTC
>CAZOTG010000346.1:1476-2946 GCA_964582585.1 uncultured Chromatiaceae bacterium
ATGCGCTGGCGCGGGACGATCTCGCCGCCGCGGAGAAATTGCTGGGCCGTCCTTACCGAATGTGCGGGCGGGTGGTCCACGGCGACGAGCGGGGAAGGGGCATCGGTTTTCCCACCGCCAACATCCATCTGCACCGCAAGAGTTCACCGGTGAGCGGCGTGTACGCAGTGGAGATGTTCGGCCTGGACGAGGAGCCCTTGGCGGGCGTGGCCAATGTCGGTACGCGGCCCACGGTGGGTGGCGCGGAAAGTCGACTGGAAGTGCACCTGCTGGATTTTGATCAGGACATCTACGGGCGTTATGTGCATGTGGATTTCCTGCACAAGCTGCGCCCCGAGCAGCGCTTCGACTCGCTGGAGGAACTGGTGGCGCAGATCCGCAAAGACGCGGAAGCGGCGCGGGCGTTCCACGATCAACGTAAAAGATAGATTAACCACGGAGAGCACGGAGAAAAGATGAATGTAGATAATTCGTCATTCCAAATCCCCGGTGGTGGTAACGTGGGATAACCTTCTAAGGAATCATTCAGGGCTTGTTTAAAATGTAAGTGGATATGTGAGAGGTTGGGTGTACGGTGAAAAAATAATCATTGCTTTTCTCCGTGTCCTCCGTGCTCTCCGTGGTTATAGCTTTTTTATATTGGAATAGACGTATGGCTGATTATAAGAATACCTTGAACCTGCCGCAGACGGCCTTTCCCATGAAGGCCAATCTCGCCAACCGCGAGCCGGAGATGCTCAAGGCCTGGCAGGACATGGGGCTCTATCAACGGCTGCGCGAGGCGCGCAAGGGCGCGCCCAAGTTCGTGCTGCACGATGGGCCGCCCTATGCCAACGGCGAGATCCACATCGGCCACGCGGTGAACAAGGTGTTGAAGGACATCATCGTCAAGGCCCGTTCCCTGGATGGTAAGGATGCGCCCTATGTGCCGGGCTGGGATTGTCATGGCCTGCCCATCGAGTTGCAGGTGGAGAAGAAGGTGGGCAAGGCCGGCGTCAAGGTGGACGCCAAGACCTTTCGCCGGGCCTGCCGTGACTATGCTGCGGAACAGGTGGACAAGCAACGCGAGGATTTCATTCGTCTCGGGGTGATGGGGGATTGGGGGCGGCCCTATCTCACCATGGATTACCGCTTCGAGGCCGACATTGTCCGTTCATTGAGTCGGCTTATCGCCAACGGCCATCTCCACAAGGGTTCCAAGCCGGTGCACTGGTGCAGCGACTGCGGTTCCGCCCTGGCGGAGGCGGAGGTGGAGTACGAGGACAAGACCTCGCCCGCCATCGACGTGCGTTTCCCGGTATCGGAAGAACAGGCCCTGCTGACGCGCTGCGAGCATAGCGGGGGCCATCCCGGCCACGGCCCCATCTCCGTGGTGATCTGGACCACCACGCCCTGGACCCTGCCCGCCAACCTGGCGGTGGCGGTGCATCCCGATCTGGAATACGTGGTGGTGCAGGCGGGCAACGAGCG
>CAZOTG010000347.1:0-2946 GCA_964582585.1 uncultured Chromatiaceae bacterium
TCTTGCAGGTTCTCCAGCAGGTTCTCGCGCTCGGCGCCGCTCTCCTGTTCCACCACAGCGCGACGCGATACCACCACGTTGTTGCGGCGGCGATCCAGCTTGACCACCTTGAATTCGAGTTCCTTGCCTTCGAGATAACTGGAATCGCGCACCGGCCGCACATCCACCAGGGAACCGGGCAGGAAGGCGCGTACGTCGTCGATCTCCACGGTAAAGCCGCCCTTGACCTTGCCGGTCAGAATACCCTTTACGGTGTCACCGGCTTGCATGGCCCGTTCCAGATGCGTCCAGGTGCGGGCGCGGATGGCCTTCTCGCGGGAGAGGCGCGTCTCGCCAAAGCCGTCTTCCACCATCTCCAACGCCACTTCGATCTGATCGCCCACCGCTACCGGGGATTCACCCTTTTCATCGCGGAATTGTTCGATGGGAATCGCGCTCTCGGATTTCAATCCGGCATTGACGATCACCACGTCCGGTCTGACTTCCACCACGGTGGCATTGACGATAGCGCCCGGCCGCATGCGTTGCGCGGCAAGGCTTTGTTCAAACATTTGTGCAAAGCTTTCGCTCATTGATAGATGACCCTTGGTCCAGCCTGCTGCGCTGAACCGGTTGCACCGCAGATCGACTGCGGCATGATTAACTTGTCCAGCTGCGGCATGCGCCACGGCGGACCCCGTTTAAAACATCCTTTAGATTAACTCGTTACCGATGCGAATTTCCGCCAAGCGGCCAACACATTCTCCACCACTTCATCAATGGTCAAGGTGGTGGTATCGATGACGACCGCGTCCGCCGCTGCCCGCAAAGGAGAAACGCTCCGCCCGCTGTCGCGGGCATCGCGCTCGGCAAGCTCACCTAAAATGTGCTGTAGGTTAACACTTACCCCTTTTTCCTTCAACTGCTTATAACGCCTTCGCGCCCGTTCCTCACGGCTGGCGGTAAGGAACACCTTCACCGCCGCATCCGGAAAAACCACGGTCCCCATATCCCGCCCGTCGGCCACCAGACCGGGGGGCTCACGAAAAGCCCGTTGCCTTTCCAGGAGGGCCTGGCGAACCGACGGCAGGGCCGCCACCACCGATGCCGCCTTACCGCACTCCTCGGTTCGGATGGCGTCGGTTACGTCCTCCCCCTCCAGGATCATGCGGCTCTCGATCCCGTCCTGGTCCGCCGCAAACTGCACATCCAGGTGAGCCGCCAAGGTCGTGAGGGTGATCTCGTCATCCAAGGGCACGGCATGGTGCATCGCCGCCAAACCCACCAGGCGGTACAAGGCGCCGCTGTCCAGAAAATGCCAGCCCAGCCTGACCGCCACCTGCCGGCTGATGGTCCCCTTGCCTGAGCCGCTGGGGCCATCGATGGTGATGACCGGTACGCTGTTTGTGTGGCTTTCACGCTCCATCGTAATTTAATCCTAATTATCACTATATAACTTTATATGATTATTTTTTATATAAAAAATAACCAACAAACGGCAAGCCGCCCCATCCCTTCGAAGGTGGACGCGAAACGGGCGGGATAGCGGGTATCCCTACTCCTCCTGAGCAACTCCCAACCCGACCCCTCTCGCCAGCTCTAAAAAGTTGGGAAAGGAGGTCCGCACGTTGTCACAGTCCTCGATCACGATCTCGCCGCTCGCCCGCAAGGCCGCCATGGCGAAGGCCATGGCGATGCGGTGGTCACCGTGGCTGTCGATGCGGCCCCCCTCCAGGCGCCCACCGCGAATGATAATCCCATCGGGCGTCGGCCTGGCATCGATGCCCAAGGCCGCCAGACCGTCGGCCATTACCTGAATGCGATCGCTTTCCTTGACCCGAAGTTCCTCGGCTCCACTCAGTATAGTCTCCCCTTCGGCACAGGCCGCGGCGATGAACAGGGCGGGAAATTCGTCGATGGCCAACGGTACCTGGTCCTGGGGGATGCGTATGCCGCGCAGCGGCGCCGACCGGACGCGGATATCCGCCACCGGCTCGCCGCCCACTTCTCGGGAATCCAGCAATTCGATAGCGGCGCCCATCTCCCGCAGGATGTTGATCACCCCGGTGCGGGTCGGATTCACCCCGACATGCTCCAGCACCAAATCGGAACCGGGGGCGATGACCGCGCCCACCATGAAGAAGGCCGCGGAAGAGATATCCGCCGGCACGTCGATGGCGGCGGCCCGCAACTGCCCACCACCTTCCATGCACACGGTATTGCCGTCCCGCCGCACCCCGTAACCAAAACCGGCCAGCATTCGCTCGGTGTGATCGCGGGTAGGCGCGGGCTCGGTCACGCAGGTACGGCCTTGGGCATACAAGCCCGCCAGCAGCAGCGATGACTTCACCTGGGCGCTGGCCACCGGCATGACATAGTCGATCCCCCGCAGGGTCTGTCCGCCCGTAATCTTGAGGGGCGGCGTGCCGGCGGCGCTGCTCTCGATATGGGCCCCCATCTGCATCAGGGGCGCCGTGACCCGCTTCATGGGGCGTTTGGTGAGGGAGGCGTCACCGCCCATCTCCACATCGAAAGACTGTCCCGCCAGCAATCCCGCCAGCAGGCGCATGGAGGTACCGGAATTGCCCAGATAGAGGGGCGCATCCGGCGCCTTCAGCCCGTGCAAACCCGCTCCGTGAATCGTGACCTGACCCTGATCGGGCCCCTCGATGCGTACCCCCATGGCACGAAAAGCATCGAGGGTGGCCAGGCAGTCTTCGCCTTCCAGAAAGCCACTGACCCGGGTGACCCCCTCCGCCAGGGCGCCCAGCATGATGGAACGATGGGAGATGGACTTGTCTCCGGGTACGCGCAGGCGACCGCTCAAACGGCCGCCGGGTGAAGCCTTAAATAAGACATTTGCTGATGCTTGCATCGTTGATATCCATGGTGAGCGACATATGACAAGTTTCTCCACCGCCGAGCGTATAAACGTCACCTCACCCCTCGGGAGAGGGACAGGGTGTG
>CAZOTG010000348.1:0-2942 GCA_964582585.1 uncultured Chromatiaceae bacterium
GAGCGCCTGACTTCGAATCAGTAGGTTGGGGGTTCGAGTCCCTCCGAGGGCGCCACAGGTGGCGGTGCGATGCACCGCCACCCCCATATATGGGGGTATTTGACGCCGGCATTTTCGCCCCAATTGACTTCGGGTGCAGTTGCTATCGATTCTGCACCCGAGATCGATCTCCAATCCGGCTTGATTGTCTCCGCCGACTCTGAGCCAAGAGTCCTGAATCCCAGGGACGGATGGGCATTTCGGATCTTCTTCTCCAACCTCCCCTGGGGTGTGCCATTCGTCACTTCCAACCCTCTTCCACACCCCGTATTCTGATTTCACCTGACCGCAGCCGAAAGCAACGTATCTGGCTGTGTGAAGAGTCTCGCCTCAGGGGGACCCATGCCCCACTCCTTGCCACAGTATGTGTTCCTTGTGCGTCCCAGGAGAACCCTGACGGCAGCACGACGCTGTTCATTGCCGGTGGAACCTACGAAGTGGTCATCGATTCGGAGGGGGCAGAGACGTCGATTCGTAAGTACTATGCTATCGGGGGGCAGCGGGTGATGCGGGAAGACGACGCCAACTACTACCTGCTCACGGATCACCTGGGGTCGGTGGTCGGGGTTGCTGACGGAGGAGGGGACCTGGTCTCCGAGCAGAGATACATGCCGTATGGGACACCGAGGTTGGAGCCAGGTATCGACGGGACCGACTTTGGGTTCACCGGACAGCGGAGTCTTGAAGCCGTTGGGATGATGGACTACGACGCAAGGTGGTACGAAACTGCTTTGGGAAGGTTCACAAAGCCAGATTCGTCATTGACAGGGCCATGGGACCTAGTGACGCTAAATCGATATGTGTATGTGAACAACAACCCAGTAAGATACTCAGATCCGACTGGTCATTACTACTGCGAGGACGCCAGCGCTTGCACACACAATACCCTTCACACGCTAAGTCAATCCCAGCTCATAGATTCCATACTGGAAGACTACGGCGTTGCGACTTCTGGTGAGAACTGGAAGCAGAAAGACAAGGGTGCACTAGTCGATGCGCTGTACAAAGTTGGGTCCAGCCTCGGGGCAATCTTGGAGATGTCAAGTGATTCTGCATTCCGGCAAGTGTACGGAGGAATGACTTTCGAGTTAGTCCCTTATGAGTGCATTGAAGGTTGTTGGGGAAGGACTCTCAACGCCCACAACATTCGGTTCTATTCGCCTGCAGCAGGTCGACTTGATCCGCGTCTTGTTGTCCATGAACTCGGGCACGCATTCAACGCGGCTGTAACAAACGTGATCGGCAAAAGCCTTGCACCCTAAAAACTCCTCGATTTGGCATACAAGAACGTCCCGGGTTTCCCTCGCAGAAGCCAAGAGAGCCCATGGGGAGGATTCGCTGGGCCAGCCTATGGGTGGCAACAGAGTAGGGATACGAGTACGGGTGAGGAATTCGCAGATATGTTCCTGGGGTTCACGTACGACAACTTCCACCTTGGACTCGAAGGGCTTGCACGGCGGAATTGGATGGAAAAGGTGATGTTCACCACTGTAAGAACAATGTACTTCGAATCAACCGGCACCCTCCCATGACGTTGACCACGAGACATTTGGAGAACTGTGAATCGGGGGGCGAGCACGTGATACTTTTCCGTGTGTTGATAGCCAGTATCCTTGTAGCATTCTTGACAACGTCGTGCCACGTTCAAACGATTCGGAGTTCCCCGGCAGTTGGGTCCCTCCAGACGCCGCGAACCACATCGACCGAACTTGTCGTGGCTTCAACCGCAACCTTCCCCAACACTCCTGAAGAGTTGGAAGTCACACCGACATTTGCGTCACTCCTACCCCTACCCAACGGTGATCCTCCCAGCATTGTTGGGAGGCTCCTGGAGGGGAACCAAGGCTGCAGGTTGCCTTGTTGGTGGGGAATGATTCCTGGAGAATTGACGTGGCAAATGGCTCTGTCCCATCTTGAACCAATCACTCTCCGAACGTCGAGTGTCGACGACTCAAGGCACCCTGGCTCCTCATTTCACCAAGTGGTATACCCACTGCCCGATAGTGAAAGGGCAGGAGCTAGCGCTGTTCTGGACTTAGCCGCACGTGGAGGAGTGATAGTGAGGATCGTCGCTCCCCCACCCCATATGGGTTACTACACAGCAGCAATGGTTACTCGAGACTATGGCGTCCCCACTGAGGCATATGTATGGACATTCTCTGAGCCTCGAGAGGGCTCTCTTCCATTCGGTCTTGTGTTGGTCTACAGAGATGCTCGTTTCGTGGCGGATTTCTATGCCGAGGGTCGAATTAGGAATGGCAATGTCGAAGGATGCGTTGACCAATCGGAAGCCACCATTACCGCATGGAGCCCGGGGGACGACCAACTCCTACAAGGCCTGAGGGGCTTGCAGGATGAGGGGATTCTTGCCCAGGTGCATTACGAGAAGATAGCCGACGCGACCGGAGTGAAGATGGATCTACTTCCTTCCCTCCTCAACGAAAGCTCGCCATTCTGCCTATCAACACCGGCCTCAGACTGGCCCCCACCAACCTGATAATCGGAGACACGAGAGAGCACAAGGGTGCACACAAACCCTATCTGATGGCTACCTCGATGGCATTGCCCCCAAAGGTACTCGCTGTCTGCAGTGTCGTTTTAGCCGTCTGATCCGTGAATCACGATCCGTGGGTCGGCGCAGGCACCCAACAAGGAGGCCAAGTTCTCCATCGCTCTCCGCAAGAGACTGGACAGATGTGGCAGCCACTTTCGTCGGTGTTCAGCTGGGCTCCACAATCTGGCATCCGAACCGGAGTCGGGCCGGGGGTGAAACTGTATACCCGGTGAGCGGCCAATCGGTTCTGAGTGTAGGCTCTCCAACAGGACAAGAGTGCAGTTCTTTTCCATGTGAAAGCGTTGCACACCCCGGCACACTGGTCAGCGACCCAATCGCTTCCAGCCAT
>CAZOTG010000349.1:0-2930 GCA_964582585.1 uncultured Chromatiaceae bacterium
GGCTACTCATTGACTTCTCCATAGGTTACCAGGCTCAGTACTCGGGAGTCCCCACCCACTGTGCCGAATCGTGTCGATGTAGCACGCTCTGCACATCGTCTCTCGCCCGATAAATGTCCGCTCGTGCCGTATCGACTCACTGCCACAGTCGCACCGAAGCAGCCACCGCTTGCCACGACCTCGTGGCCCTCGTGCTACTACCGTAACTTTGCCAAACCTATCTCCGATCTGGACTTCGCTGGACTCGCTTTTGGAAGTGAACGATCTAACCATGTCGTGCTATTCCTTACGTCCATACCTGTAACGAATCAGTGA
The DNA here is from genome assembly GCA_964582585.1 of uncultured Chromatiaceae bacterium. Lineage (GTDB taxonomy): Bacteria > Pseudomonadota > Gammaproteobacteria > DRLM01 > DRLM01 > JARRQJ01. The sequence goes on from CAZOTG010000349.1 coordinate 316, forward strand.
CTTCGGTTAGGCTGATCCGTAGAGCCAATCTGTAAATCCAAAGTTCTTTCCGTACTGTGCTGGACGTTCAGGGACCAACGACAGTGTCGGATACCGTGCCTCAACTAGCCACGGAATCCAACGATCGTCGCCTTCAGCTGCCCATCCGATCGAATACAAGAACACGACCGCTCGCATGATCGCTTGATCTTGCCAGGACCATGCGTCATATCCATGCTGGAACAGAATCTCGGCTTGCAATACCGCACCTTGCAATGCCTCCCATGGATACCCAGTGCCACTCGGTGGCCAATGAAATGATCCTCCACGCCGCATATCGTCTGGCAATGCTCCGTCAATGGAATGTCCGTCATTCATGGAACCACTAGGATTGACTCCAACTGGCCGGCTTGGATCGGCCTGCCATGATAGATCACCATACTTGAATCCCGCATAGATATCGCGAAATCCAAGCCAGCCACTGAACACTGTAGAAGTTCTGGCTAGTTCTCCACTCTCTTCCAAATACGCCGCTACGGCAGCTCGCGATGCACCAGCATGCGTTCCCCAGTTGTTCGGACGTTCCTCGTGTGTGCTTACAAGTGTCTTGCCATCCAGCGTCTCAGTGAGTGTCTCTCGAAGCCATTCTTTGAATGTGGAATTATCTGTACTCGACAACCCGACGATGTCCGCAGCAATCACGTACGCAGCAAGATTCCGCCCTAACGCCAGCGTTCTGCCTCCCCTCTCAGTTCCAATGGCCGACATGATCCCGTGGCGTGCGTCTTCTCGAGTCTCAGAATCTCCAAGTCGAATTCCAACCAGTGCCTTTGCCAACGTCTCAATATTGTGAGAGTTGTCCTGATCGCTGATGTTAGCCGTGCTGTTCTTCTCAGCTACCGACACCAGGTAATCCCACGACTTCCCAGACGTTGGCAGTTGCATGATTTGATCATAACTAATCAACAGACTTCCGCTCGGCTGCGGAACTGGATCAGGCGTTGGTTCTGGCTCTGGTTCGGGTTCTGGCTCTGGTGTGGGTTCTGGTTCTGGCTCTGGATCGGGTGGTGTCGGCTCACCAAATCGTCTGACGTATTCCTCCTTCACCAGATAGTCTGTCGCTTTGCTTAGAATATATTCCCAATCATCCAAACTAGCCGCATCGACCACTTCATCACATTCTACATCGGCAACAATATTTGCATTGACTTTCATCGCTTTTCCTTTCACGCTTACTTACTTGGTAAACAGAACGTACGATTCTCAGTCGCTTACACCATCGACTTTACTTTCCACTGCTCAAAGTCATTCAGATTCGTCTTCTCCACCCCACCCATTGCGATTTCCACACTTTCGGCAGACGAACATCTCGACGTCCCAGTCTTCCGTGTCGAGTTGCACTGCCAGACTGCCATGACAGTAGCTGTCGTAAGCGATAATCTTGATGTCGCATGCAGCAGATGGAATTCGCCAAATTTCGTCGACCTCTTTTCGACAAAAACAGACACCATCTCCAGGGATTCCAACATAATACTTATCATCTCGCAGTAGCCACCGAGACTCAAATAGCTTAGTCATCCTATTCAGCCTCCTGCAATTCCATGGCTGTCTCCAGTGCCGACAGGATGTCACCAACCATGTCCCCTTCCCACAGAAACGGAACCTCCTCTCCGTGATCTTCTTCCAGCGACATCGAACGATCAAAGCGTTCCATCTTCAGCTCCATTCGATAGAATCGAAATACGCGTCCCGACACGCCTGACAACCGCATTCCCCCTTGCAGACTGACGGACAGTCCACCTTGCATGTGCAAGGCACACCAGCATACTGTCCATCTATCTCATGCCTGTTGAACCGAGACTTTAACAAGATATCCGCTTCCTCCGTCGGCATCGGTCCTTCAACGACATCCAAATCATCTGCAACAAGACTCGTAAATTGCAATTCGCACGTGCCGTCCCCATTGTCAACTATCAACCATTCATTGCACATAGTTGCTCCCCTCCACATAGTGCGATGGCTCAGATTCCTCGTCCCGTTGCACTGGTGCTCTCGCTCCGCAGTACGGACACCAGTTCACCCTCGACTCGTATTCCCCATTGCCTGCCCAGAATCGGCCAGTACCGTCCTCGACGCAATAGTCGACGGCCGATCCACATGCAGCAGAATCACTCCACCAGTCGCACCGGTGCCGCTTCTCTTGGCTGTCACTCATCATTATTCCCCATCATGCATCTGATCAGCTCTCCACTCTCCGTACTCCTCAAGAAATCGCTCCTGAATGCCCTCAATCTGGTTCTGAGTCAGCGTTTGCTGAAACCACCAATCGACGGCAAGTTCAAAAAGAGTCTTCATGTCCTGGCGACAGTATTCCGCCAAGATCGATCCATCTTCTCTGTAGATCCGCACAAACTGCACCTCAATGCGAATCAACTCCGCTTGTGGGGCACTGCCAGGATAACCAGTTCCGTCCTTGTACCTCCACACCCTCGGCTCACCAGCCTGGTAGTCAAACTCAGCGTCATAGGTGACTAATACGCTCTCGTTCTCCCATGAGAACGTCCACCACGCACTGCCAACACTCTCTTTTCTGGACACTGCCATTCCCCCCATGATGAAAAACACCTCGATTATCG
>CAZOTG010000350.1:0-2926 GCA_964582585.1 uncultured Chromatiaceae bacterium
AGGCGACCACGCAAAAGGCGTTGAGCGCCGCTCTGACCAACCACCTGATATTCTCCGCCATGACCGTGCGCCGCGCCGTGGAGGCCATGGAACGTCTTATCAACATGCGCCTTCCCAACTATGAGATCGCCGACGCCTTGCTGGCCGTCATAGCGCAGCGCCTGGTAAAGAAACTGTGCAGCCATTGCAAGCGCCGCTACGTGCCGAACGCCGAAGAAGTACGTATGCTGGTCGCCGAATATTGCGCGGAGATGTACGACGAGGACGAGGCCGTGGTACGGATCAAGGCCCTGCATGAAAAGACCCTGAACAACTGGACGGAAACTTATACCAAGCCGTCCGAGGAACTGATGCTGTACCGTGCCACCGGGTGCAAGAATTGCAACCACACCGGCTATGACGGCAGGATCGCCCTGCACGAACTGCTGGAGGTCACCCCGGTGATCCGGCGCGCCCTGCTGGACGGTGCGGACGCCGCCGCCGTCCTCAAGGCGGCCATGTCTTCCGGGATGAAAACACTCAAACAGGACGGCATCGAAAAGGTCTTGCAGGGCCATACCGACATCGTCCAGGTACGCAGCGCCTGCTGTCGCTGAGACGGCCTGACGCCCTTTCCTACTGCTGACCCACCATCCGCCCCATGGGCATCAAGGCCGAGCGCTTTATCCAGGCCCGGTATATCAGCAGTCCCGCCAAAATCAGGCCGTAGATAACCGGCTCGCGCACGTCCGCCTTCACCAGCCACAGGAAGTGCAATATCCCGAACGTGGCGATCACGTACACCAGTTGATGCAGCTTCGCCCAGCGTGAACCCAGCCGTTTGACCCACTTATTGGTGGAGGTGACGGCCAGGGGAATCAGCATAACGAAGGCGGAGAATCCCACGGTGATATAGGGCCGCTTGACGATGTCCTTGACGATCTCGTTGACATCGAAGAAGTGGTCGAACACCAGCCAGGTGGAGAAATGCAGGCAGGCGTAGAAAAAGGTGTAGAGCCCCAGCATCCGCCGAAGGCGGATGACCATGTTCCATCCGGTGATGCGCCTGAAGGGCGTCACGCACAAGGTGATCAGCAACATGCGCAGGGTCCAGATACCGGTGCGATGGTTGAGCTTTTCCACTGGATTGGCGCCCAGGTGATGGGAGAAGCCGTCCCACACCAAGATTGCCAGCGGCACCAGGCACAGCACGAACACCGCCGGCTTGATCACCCGCGTCATCCACTGGGTCGGCGTCATGGTCATCATCAGAAATACTTCCTCAGGTCCATGCCGGCATAGAGATGGGCCACCTCGTCCGCGTAGCCGTTGAACATCAGGGTCTCTCGCTTGAAGAAATCGCCGATGCGCCGCTCCTTGGCCTGGCTCCATCGGGGGTGGTCCACCTGGGGATTGACGTTGGCGTAAAAGCCATATTCCCTGGGTGCAGTCTTGGCCCAGGTATTGAGCGGCATCTGCTCCACCAGGCTGATCTTGACGATGGACTTAATGCTCTTGAAACCGTATTTCCACGGCACCACCAGGCGCAGCGGCGCGCCGTCCTGATTGGGCAGCTCTTCGCCGTACAGGCCCACCGCCAGGATGGCCAGCGGATTCATGGCCTCGTCCATGCGCAGGCCCTCCACATAGGGCCAGTCCAATACCGAGCGGTTCTGACCCGGAAACTGCTTGGGATCGTAGAGAGTCTCGAAACGCACGTATTTCGCCCGGGAGGTGGGCTCGAAATGCTTGAGCAGGTCCCCCAGAGGAAAACCGACCCAGGGGATCACCATGGACCACGCCTCCACGCAACGCAGGCGATACACCCGCTCCTGCAGGCCATAGGGATGGATGAGATCGTCGATGTCATAGGCGCCCGGCTTGGCCACCTCGCCGTCGACTACCACCTTCCACGGCCGCGGCTTGAGGCTGCTGGCCAGGCGAGCGGGATCCTCCTTGTCGGTGCCGAATTCATAGAAATTGTTATAGCTGGTGACCGACTCATAAGGGGTCAGCTCTTCATCGACCCTATAGGGACTCTTGGTCACATTGGGCAGCTTCACGCCGGCCAGGGCGGGCTCCCACAAGCCCCCATACAAGGCCGCCGCGGTCACCAGACTGCCGGCCCCCAGACGCAGGAAACGGCGGCGGTCCAGGTACAGCCCCTCGGGGGTGATCTCGGAGGATGACACTTCGTTACGACGCTTAACCTTAATCAACATATTGAAATATCTCTAAAACTTAGGCGCTTGGCATTCATTTTGACCCTCGGCTCCGGCGATTGTTACACATATTGTCGTCCAAGCGATCCATTCCTTACACAATGTTCGCCCTGGTCACGCCAACCGCCACCCGATTCCCAGCACCACGGACCGCCGTAGACGGAAAAACCAGCAATCGGGATAATCGACGCAAAGCCAATCACCACCCTCGCAGGGAGAGATTATGAAATCGCTATGGATCAGCTTACTATTTTTCACCGCTGGCATCACCGCCGCCCAGGCCGACATCGTCACCAAAAAAATCGAGTACAAGGTCCAAGGGAAGACGATGAAGGGCTATGTGAGCTATGACGACACCATCAAGGGGAAGCGTCCCGGCGTGCTGGTGGTGCACGAGTGGTGGGGACTCAACGACTATGCCCGCAAGCGGGCGCGCATGCTGGCCAAACTGGGCTACACCGCCTTCGCCCTGGACATGTACGGCGGAGGCAAACAGGCCAAACATCCCGACGATGCCAAGAAGTTTTCCAGTGCAGTGATGTCCAATCTCCCCATGGAAAAGGCGCGCTTCCAGGCGGCCTATGACCTGTTGCGCAAGGAAAAAACCGTCGACCCGAACCGCATCGCCGCCATCGGCTACTGCTTCGGCGGCGGCGTGGTGCTGGAGATGGCTCGCAGCGGCGTGGATCTGGACGGCGTGGCGAGTTTTCACGGCATGCTCGGCA
>CAZOTG010000351.1:0-1896 GCA_964582585.1 uncultured Chromatiaceae bacterium
ATTGGTCATACTGCGGAAGAGGCACCTTCCCCGCCAATCCGCTTCCTGAGCGCTCACTCCTGCAACTGCTGGCGGCTGGCCAGCCAGGCGGCCCCCAGGATCAAGATACCGCCCAGCCACTCCTGCACACCCAGGGTCTCCCCCGCCAGCCAATGCGCCGAGACGGCACCGACGACCACCTCAAACAGCAGTATGACCGCGGAGCGGTGCACCGGCATATGGGTCACGCCGTACACCAGACAGACGCTCATCAATACGATCCCCACCACACCCAACACCACCGCCACCGTTACCGCAGCGACGCCCCACTCGACATGGCCGCCGGCCCCCGTCAATAGCAGCAGACCCGACACCACCACCACCCCCAGCCAGCCCATCACCGTCTTGAGGGCAATGGGCAATTCCTGCCCCTTGCGGATACACACATTGGAAAGAGCAAAGGCCATACCCGAGGATATCGCCAGCCAGTCGGCGCGGCCCTGGGGCCAGGGCATGCCCAGGGAGGGATCCCACAGGATGATGAGCGCCCCGCCCATGGCCAGCGCCAGGGTCAGAAGCGCCAAGGGCGGCATACGCTCGCCCAACAACAGGCGCGCCAGCAGCACCGCCCACACCGGCGATAGGTAGAACAACAGCATCACCCGCACCACCTGGCCGTCCAACACCGCCAGGATAAAGGCAATGTTGCACCAGCCGCTGGACAGCGCCAGCCACAGCAACAACCCCGGCCGCAACGCCATCTGGCCGCGGTAGCGCCATAACAAGGGCGCACCCGTCAGCAGCGCCGAGCCGAACAGCAGGCCCGTCGCCCACAGGCCCGGCACCCCGCGCTCCTCCAACCAGCGCATGGGAAACCACAGCAGCCCCCAAAAAAAGGCGGTGGCCAGCAGGGCCACGATCGCTACGATGTCCCTCCCCGGTTTGGATGGCATGCTCGGATATCCTATACTGAGCGGGCCCGCGGCCCCATGATGACAAACGCGCTATGATAACTAACTATGATGCCCCGCTGGTGAATCCCGATCTTTTAATGACGACCCGAGCATGAATCCCGATCTCCTCAAACTGCAAGCCTACCCCTTCGAGAAACTCGCGGCACTGAAGCTGGGGGTAGTGCCGCCCTTGGACAAGCCTCCCATCACCCTTGCCATCGGTGAACCGCAGCACAGCGCCCCCAGCATTGTGGTGGAGGAATTGATCGCCCACCTGCACGGCCTGAGCAATTATCCCGCGACCAAGGGAACAGCGGCCCTGCGCGAGGCCATCGTCTCTTGGCTGCTGGCGCGCTTCGCTCTGCCGGCGCACAGCCTGGACCCCGAGCGCCATGTGCTGCCGGTCAACGGCACCCGCGAGGCGCTGTTCTCCTTCGCCCAAGCGGTCATCGACCGCCGCACCCACCCTTTGGTGGTGATGCCCAATCCCTTCTATCAGATCTACGAAGGCGCGGCGCTGCTGGCCGGCGCGGAGCCCTGGTACCTCAATACCCTCGCGGACACCGGCTTCACCCCCGATTTCAGCGCCGTCCCCGAGGAAGTCTGGGAGCGTACCCAGCTGGTCTACACCTGCTCCCCCGGCAACCCCAGCGGCGCGGTGATGGACACCGCGTCCATGCAGCAATTGATTGAGCTCGCCGACCGCTACGACTTCGTCATAGCCGCCGACGAGTGTTATTCGGAGATCTATCCCGAGGATACCCCGCCCCCCACCGGCCTGCTCGCCGCCGCCGCGGCCATGGGACGCGACGATTTCAAGTCCTGCGTGGTGTTTCACAGCCTGTCCAAACGCTCCAATGTGCCGGGCATGCGTTCCGGTTTCGTCGCCGGCAATGCGGAGGTACTGGAACAATTTCTCCGTTACCGCACCTACCACGGCAGTGCCATGCCGCCACCGGTCCAG
>CAZOTG010000351.1:1906-2919 GCA_964582585.1 uncultured Chromatiaceae bacterium
TGGGGGCGGGGGTCGCGGCCACACTCGACCATTTCCGGGTTTACCGCAAATACCCCGGGGCCGCCTGGCCGCCGCCCGTCCAGGCAGCCAGCATCAAGGCCTGGAGCGACGAACAGCATGTCCGGGAAAATCGCGCCCTGTACAGCGAGAAATTCGCGGCGGTGCTGGCGATCCTGCAACCGGTGATAGACGTCCAGGCCCCCGCCGCCGGCTTTTATCTGTGGCCCTTTACCCACTTCGACGACCAGCAATTCGCGCGGCGGCTGTACGCGGAACAGAACGTCACGGTACTGCCGGGCAGCTACCTGTCGCGCAGCGATCACCACGGCGTCAACCCGGGACAAAACCGGGTGCGCATCGCCCTTGTGCCGTCCCTGGAGGAATGCGTCGAGGCTGCGCAGCGCATCCGCGAGTTCGTGCGCGGCCTGTAAGCTCGCCTCATCCGCTATAATGAGCGGTCTGCGCCGCGCCCACGGTTAATACACGACACGGCGAAACTCCGGCAGTCATAAAAACAGCCTTGAAGGAAGCAGGAATGAACGACATCAAAATGATTATCGAAGACGCCTTCGAACATCGCGCCGAGATCAACCCCGCCAACGCCGATCCCGGCCTGCGCGAAGCGGTCAATGCCGCCATCGCCCTGCTGGACGGCGGCAAGGCACGGGTGGCGGAGAAGATCGACGGCGCCTGGACGGTCAATCAGTGGCTGAAGAAGGCGGTGCTGTTGTTCTTTCGCCTCAACGACAATCAGGCCATCCGCGGCGGCGACACCAGCTACTTCGATAAGGTACCCATGAAATACGCCGACTACGACGCCGAGGACTTCCGCGCCGCCGGAGTGAGGGTGGTACCGCCGGCGGCGGTACGCAAGGGCGCTCATATCGCGCCCAACGTGGTATTAATGCCTTCTTACGTGAACATCGGCGCCTACGTGGACAGCGGCACCATGGTGGATACCTGGGCCACGGTCGGATCCTGCGCCCAGATCGGCAAGAACGTGCACCTGTCCG
>CAZOTG010000352.1:0-2917 GCA_964582585.1 uncultured Chromatiaceae bacterium
AGTGTAGCGTCAGGCCCTGGCGGTTGATCTCCATCCTCACCGAATCGACCAGGAAGGGCATGTCGTGGCTGACGATCTGCACCACCGTGTGCGTGCTCTGCCAGCCGTGCTCCTCGAGTCGCGGGTTGAACACATGCACCTTCGGCGCACCGCCGCCGTGGCGGCGGCCGAAGTCGAGGTGCGCGGCGGCAGCACCGACCAAATCGCCCAGGTCGCGCTCGGCGAGTGCCTGCACGTCGGCATCGCCGTAGTAGATGTGCACGAAGCGCTCGGCGAGATCGGCCTGTGGCCCCGCCAGGTTGCCGCGCGCAGCCTGTGCGACGCGCGCCACCAATCCGGCTTCTTCCGTTTTGCTTGCACTCATACGGTTCAGTATATGTCCGACGCCTTGTGCGGTGCAATCAAGCGTGTCCGGCGGCGCGCTTGACCGCGGTAGCTAGTGACCGGCCCGGCGTCCCGGGCGAGCTCGCGCGCGTCCCCAAATTCGGCGCCACTACCGGCCCGCTTTTGGGTATGCTTGCGCCATGAACAATCCCAGCATGAACGGCCTCAACACGGGCGACCCCAATTTAGGCGGCCTTATGGGCAGCCTTAGCATGACCAACATCGTCGTTTCGACGATCGCTTATTTTGTTGCGGCCTTTTACATTAAGCGCTACCTGGTGGAAATGGGCATACCCAAGGGGATGACCCGCGGCATGGTCGTATTTGTCGGCGCCGCTGTCGTCTCCTACGGCGTGTCCTACCTGGTCGGTCTTATCTGACGCGGTGCAGCTGCTTGCGCTGCGGTGCCGCCCGCGGCGAACCCAGTGCCCGGCAGCGAGGCTTACGGCGATGCGACCGTGCCGATCGCGCACGGCATGCCGATGCCCATTCCATCCTGTCTGGCGTGCGGTTACTATATCGCTGGATAACTCGATATAACGGTGCAAGCAATGTCAGAACGACCGATGTGGGCGCCGAGCCAGGCGCTGTTGGAGCAGGCGAATCTCACCGCTTTCGCGCGCCGGGCCATCCGACGCTGGAAGTTGCAATTCAATACCTATCCCGAATTCTACGACTGGAGCGTGGATCATCCCGAACAGTTCTGGGATGCGGTATGGGACTTCTGCGGCGTCATCGCCTCGAAGAAAGGGGGGCGCGTGCTCGTCGACGGCGGGCGCATGCCGGGCGCCAAATGGTTTCCCGAGGCGCGGCTCAATTTCGCCGAGAACATGCTGCGCCGGCGCGATGCGACCGACGCGCTGGTGTTCTGGGACGAAACCGGCTTTCGCCGCCGCATGAGCTATGCCGAGCTGCATGCCGAGGTGTCGCGCGTGGCGCAGGCGATGCGCGCCGATGGGCTCGCGCCCGGCGATCGCGTCGCCGCCTTCATGCCGAATATGCCGGAGACGGCGGTGCTTGCGCTGGCGGCGATCTCGATCGGCGCGGTCTGGTCGTCGTGTTCGCCCGATTTCGGCACCGACGGCGTGCTCGACCGCTTCGGACAGACCGAACCCAAGCTGCTGTTCACCGCGGACGGTTATCTCTACAACGGCAAGGCGCACGATTCGCTCGCGCGCGTGCGCGAGATCGCGGCCAAGCTGCCGAGCGTGCGTCGCGTCGTCGTGGTGCCGCATCTTTCAGCTCAGCCGGACGTGTCCGCAATCCCCATCGCCAGACGCTACGCCGACTGGATCGCACCCTATGCGCCGGGCGCGATCGCGTTTGAGCAGCTGCCTTTCGATCACCCGCTTTACATCCTGTTCACCTCGGGCACCACCGGCAAGCCCAAGTGCATCGTGCACGGCGCGGGCGGCTCGCTGCTCTCCGCGCTCAAGACCTACAAGCTGCAGTTCGACGTGCGCCCGCTCGACCGCTTCTTCTACTACACCACCTGCAACTGGGTCATGTGGAACCTGCTGTTCCAGGGCCTGCTCGCCGAGGCGAGCCTAATGCTTTACGACGGCTCGCCGTTCATGCGCGACGCGGCGATTCTGTTCGACTTTTGCGACGCCGAGCGCTTCACCCAGTTCGGCACTTCGGCCAAGTTCATCGACGCGATCGCCAAGCGCGGCCTGAAACCCTGCAAGACGCACAGCCTCGCCTCGGTGCGCACCATTATTTCCACCGGCTCGCCGCTGGTGCCGGAGAGTTACGATTACGTCTACCGCGAGATCAAGCGCGACGTGTGCCTGTCGTCGATCTCCGGCGGCACCGACATCATGGGCTGCTTTGCCGACGCCAATCCCATCCTGCCGGTGTACCGCGGCGAGCTGCAGTGCCGCAGCCTGGGCATGAAGGTCGAGGTCTGGGACGAGGACGGCCGCGCGCTGGTGGGCGAGAAAGGCGAACTCGTCTGCACCAGACCGTTTCCGTCGATGCCGGTGGGCTTCTGGAACGACCCGGACGGAAAGCGCTATCACGAGGCCTATTTCGCGCGCTATCCGAACGTGTGGTGCCACGGCGATTATTGCGAGCTGACCGAGCGCGGGACCATGATCGTCTACGGGCGCTCCGACGCGACCTTGAATCCGGGCGGCGTACGCATCGGCACCGCCGAGATCTACGCTCAGGTCGAGAAAATCGACGCAGTGGAGGAGGCGGTCGCGATCGGCCAGCTGTGGCCGCCCGATCTGCCGAGCGACACGCGCGTGGTGCTGTTCGTCAAGCTCCGCGAGGGGCTGACGCTAGACGCCGCGCTGGAGGAGCGCGTCCGCCGCCAGATCCGCGACAACACCACGCCGCGCCACGTGCCGGCGCGCATCGTGCAGGTGCCCGACATCCCGCGCACCAAGAACGGCAAGGTGGTGGAACTTGCGGTCAAGGCGATGGTGCACGGCATGTCGGTGACGCATACCGATGCCCTCGCCAATCCGGAGGTGCTGCGGCTGTTTCGGGATATGCCCGAATTGCTGGTGTAGGCGGCGCGGCCGTA
>CAZOTG010000353.1:0-2916 GCA_964582585.1 uncultured Chromatiaceae bacterium
ATCCTTGAGGTGCGCCACCTCGCGGTCCAGAGTCAGAGACTCGATGGCGCGGTGGGACTTCAACATGATGGTGCCGCCGGGGGTCTCGTAGCAGCCGCGGGACTTCATGCCCACGTAGCGGTTCTCCACGATGTCGGCGCGGCCGATGCCGTGCTTGCCGCCGAGCTGATTAAGGGTAGCCAGCACCGCGGCGGGGGTCATGGCTTCACCGTTGATAGCGACGATATCGCCGCGCAAGTAGCTCAGCTCCACATATTCGGCCTGATCCGGCGCCTGCTCCGGCGACACCGACCAGCGCCACATATCTTCCTCCGCCTCCGCCCAGGGGTCTTCCAGGATGCCGCCCTCATAAGAGATATGCAGCAGGTTGGCGTCCATGGAATAGGGCGAGCGCTGGCCCTTCTTCTTTTCGATGGGGATGCCGTGCTTCTCGGCGTAGGCCAATAATTTTTCCCGCGAGGAAAGATCCCACTCGCGCCAGGGCGCGATGACGTGCACGTCGGGCTTCAAGGCGTAATAGCCCAACTCGAAACGTACCTGGTCGTTGCCCTTGCCGGTAGCGCCGTGGGACACCGCATCGGCCCCCACCTCGTTGGCGATCTCGATCTGGCGCTTGGCGATCAGGGGCCGGGCGATGGAGGTGCCCAGCAGATACTCGCCTTCGTACAGGGCATTGGCGCGAAACATGGGGAACACGAAATCCCGCACGAACTCCTCGCGCAGGTCGTCGATATAGATCTCCTTGACGCCCATCTGTTGGGCCTTGGCGCGGGCGGGCTCCACCTCTTCGCCCTGGCCGATATCGGCGGTGAAGGTCACCACCTCGCAGCCGTAGTTTTCCTGCAGCCACTTCAAGATCACCGAGGTATCCAGGCCCCCCGAATAGGCCAGGACCACTTTTTTGACTGATGTTTGCGACATACGCTCTATCCCGTGCGGCTCGAATTCAAAGGAGGTCATTATAGCCGAAAGGCCTTTTCCGCGCTCCCGGCATACTAGCCCGCATTTCTCACCGGCGATCTACTGCGGCCGCCTAATCCGCTGAATCTGCGCGGCGTACTCCCTCCAGGTTCCTCGACATACTGTCGAGTATGCCTTCGTCGCCCTCCGGTCCGTGCGCCGTCCATCTTCAACGTCTTAGTCGCCCTCGCGACGACCACCGGTGAGAAATGCGGGCTGGGCGTCGCGCTTCACTCATGGGACAATAGCGCCCACCACAACCAGCAAGGCATGACCATGGCTCAACGTAGCGTCTACAAGCACATCGTCGCGAGACCCGTCATGGAAGGCGCCGGCGTCCTGGTCCACCGTACCATCGGCACGCCCGCCCTGCGCCACCTCGACCCCTTCCTGATGCTGGACCATTTCAGCAACACCAACCCCAAGGACTACATCGCCGGTTTTCCCGACCATCCCCACCGCGGCTTCAACACCTTCACCTATATGCTGGACGGCCACATGCAGCACCAGGACAGCATGGGCAACCGCGGCGACCTGCGCGCCGGCGGCGGCCAATGGATGAAGGCGGCCAGCGGTATCATCCACTCCGAGATGCCTCAGCAGAGCGCCGGCCTGATGCGCGGCTTTCAGCTGTGGGTCAACCTGCCCGCCAAGGAGAAGATGAGCGATCCCGCCTACCAGGAGTACCCGCCGGAGTCCTTCCCCAAGGCCACCATCCCCGGCGGCGAGGTAAAGGTGATCATAGGACGGTATGGCGATCAGCAAAGCCCCATCTGCGACCCCAATACCCAGGTGCAATACCTGGACGTCGCCATCGAAGCCGGTCAAAGCTTCCATCACAAGCTGGATGCCGATATGACCGCTTTTCTCTACGTGTTCGAAGGCAGCGCCGCCGTCGCCGGCACGGCGCTGGACACCCACAACCTGGCGGTACTCGGGAAGGGCGATGAACTGGAAGTGCGGGCTGGAGAGCATGGCGCGCGATTCATACTGGTGGCCGGTCACCCCCTCAACGAACCCATCGTGCAATACGGCCCCTTCGTCATGACCAGCCGTGAGGAGATCGAGCAGGCCCTGGCCGATTATCGCGGCGGGCGACTGGTGCAAAAGAAGGCGAGATTCGTCGGCGAATAAACACTCCCGCCGTGCGTCACTACACCACAGCTTATGTATGGTTTTATCCGTGTTGGGACGGTCGCGCCACGATAAACACTGCGCCGGAAAATGCCGTTATACCTTTTGTCATAAAGATTATCTAAAATAACGGCCGCTAAGTGAGGCACAGCGAAAGGAGCCCGACCGCCATGAGCGAAACTGCCAATCCCCATCAAGTCCGCAACTCGACCCTGGGTGCGGAACTCTATGAAGAAGAAGCCAAGACCCTGGCCGGCGTCATGGGCGTGCGCCGTTTGCGGGACGGCGAACTGCTGATCGCCGAAGGCGGCGCGGAACACACCCTGTTCATCCTCACCGAAGGCAAACTCGCCGTGATCAGCAACAACGACGGCAAGGAGACCGTGGTATACACCATGACCGAAGGCGAATGCGCCGGCACCCGGGCCTTTGTCGACCGCACGCCGCGCAAGGCCACCTTGCGCGCCCTCGGCGATGCCACGGTCTACACCCTCATGCCCGATGCATTCGAATCCCTGCTGGACAGCCACCCGCGCATCGTCTACAAGGTGATGCGCGCCCTGTTCCGCATCACCCACACCAACCTGATGCGTATGAACCAGGAAAGTCAGGAATTGGCGAAGTACATCACCAAGACCGGCGGCCGCTACTGATCGCAGCAGCCTGACAAGCTACCTCAACGCGTCTACTTATATACTCGAATCACCTGCGACGATGATTTGTTTTAATCGCGGTCTCATCCGTGGGAATAATATGTGTCCCCTTCGGGGATTTTTTTATTTAGGGCGGCCTTTCGCGCCGCGTGCGAATTACTTTCTTTTG
>CAZOTG010000354.1:0-2913 GCA_964582585.1 uncultured Chromatiaceae bacterium
CGATCGGTGCGATTCGCCATCAACCTGGCCTCGCCTGCGATGCGCGATAAGGCCTTGATGAAGACGATTCGCGACACGATCGCCGAGACAAAACTGGACGCCGCGGTGCTCACCTTCGAAATCAAGGAAACGGCGGCCGTGGCGGACCTGGTTGCCGCCGCCGATTTCATCCGGGCCGTAAAGGAGATGGGGGCGCGGGTGGTCCTGGAACATTTCGGCCTGGGGTTCAGTTCATTCACCTATCTCAAGCACCTGCCGGTGGACGCCCTCAAGATCGACGCCTCTTATGTGCAGGGCCTGTCACAATCGGTGGTCAATCAAGTGGTGGTGCGCTCGATCAATCAGGTGGCTCACGCCTTGGGCAAGGTCACCATTGCGCCACAGGTGGAAAACAAAGAGGCCTTAATATTGCTGCGCGATCTCGGCGTAGATTATGCCCAGGGTTATTTCGTGGGCAGGCCGAAACAGAATGTCGGCGTCGACCGCTACATAAGCACCGTATTGCACTGAGATATATTCAGCCGCAATGTGAAAGACATTTTACCAGGAATTCCATTGCATCCTTCGCAGTTGATTTTTACGCCGGCTCCAATTTGGCATAGGCCAACACCAGCCACTTACTACCCACGCCGGCGAAATTGACCTGTACCCGCGCGCTGCTGCCCTGGCCTTCGTAGTTGGTGACCACGCCCTCGCCGAAGGTGGCGTGCACCACATGCTGTCCCAGGCGCAAGCCACCGGCCATCTCAGGTTCGAGCGGGCGTGCGCCGAGGGCGGCAGGGCGGGTGATGTGAGCGCGGGGCCGCACCTCCTGCAATAACTCGGCGGGGATTTCGCTCAAAAAGCGCGAAGGACGGGGATAGGACTCCGTGCCGTGGAGGCGGCGGCTCTCCGCATAGGTGAGATACAGCTCGCGCTCGGCGCGGGTGATGCCCACGTAACACAGGCGCCGCTCTTCCTCGAGACGGCCCTCTTCGGCGATGGACATCTGATGGGGGAACAGGCCCTCTTCCACGCCGCAGATGAACACCAGGGGGAATTCCAGGCCCTTGGCGGAGTGCAGGGTCATCAATTGCACGCAATCTTCCCATTCATTGCCCTGTCCCTCGCCCGCTTCCAGGGCGGCATGGGTAAGAAAGGTGGAGAGGGGGTCGATCTCACTGTCTTCTTCGCCCTGAAATTGTCGGGCGGCACTGACCAGCTCCTCCAGGTTCTCGACCCGCGCCTGGCCTACCTCGCCTTTTTCCTTGCGATAGTGATCGAGCAGGCCGCTGTGATGGATGACATGCTCCACCTTGTCGCCCAGGTCCAGGGATGCGGTGTCGGCGGCAAGGCGTTCGATAAGCATCACGAATCCTTTCAGTGCCGTGGTGGCGCGCCCCGGTAATTCCAGGGAGTCGACCAAGGCCGCGGCGGCGCGAAACATCGGTACCTGATGCAGCCGTGCATAGTCGCGTACCGCGGCCACGGTGCGCTCGCCTATGCCGCGGGTGGGGGTATTGACCACCCGCTCGAAGGAGGCGTCGTCGTCGCGGTTGGCGATGAGGCGCAGGTAGGCCAGGGCATCCTTGATCTCGGCGCGTTCGAAGAAGCGCAGTCCACCGTAGACGCGGTACGGCATGCCCTCTGCCAGCAGCGCCTCTTCCAGGACTCGCGATTGGGCGTTGGAGCGATAGAGGATCGCCGCCTCGCTGCGTCGGTTGCCGCCTTCCACCCAATGACGCAGTCGTTCCACGACGAAGCGCGCCTCGTCCAGTTCGTTGAAGGCGGCGTAGAGCAGGATCGGATCGCCTTCATCGCCGCGGGTCCACAGGTCCTTGCCCAGGCGGCCGCTGTTGTGGGTGATCAAGGCGTTGGCCGCGGCCAGGATGGTGCGCGTCGAACGATAGTTTTCCTCCAGGCGCAGCACCCGCGTGCCGGGAAAGTCCTTGCTGAAGCGCTGGATGTTCTCGATGCGCGCCCCGCGCCAGCCGTAAATGGATTGGTCGTCGTCGCCCACCGCGAACAGATTGCCGCGTTCTCCCGCCAGCAAGCGCAGCCAGGCATATTGAATGGCGTTGGTGTCCTGAAACTCATCCACCAGGATATGCTGAAATCGTTGTTGATAGTGGGCGAGGATATCGCCGCGGTCACGCAGCAGCTCGTGGGCGCGCAACAACAACTCGGCGAAATCCACCAGGCCGGCGCGGCGGCAGTTGTCCTCATAAGCCTGGTAGATGCGCGCCATCTGCGCGGTGAAGGGATCGTCGCGACCGTCGATGTGCTGTGGTCGCAGGCCCTCTTCCTTACGACCGTTGATGAACCACTGCACCTGCCTGGGCGGCCACTTGGCCTCGTCCAGTTCCAGGGCCTTGAGCAGGCGGCGGATAAGGCGGTATTGATCGTCGGCGTCGAGGATCTGGAAAGTCTGGGGCAGACCCACATCGCGCCAATGGGCGCGTAACAGGCGGTGTGCCAGGTTGTGGAAGGTCCCCACCCACATGCCGCCCACCGGGATGCCCAGCAATTGTTCGGTGCGGCCGCGCATCTCCGCGGCGGCCTTGTTGGTGAAGGTCACCGCCAACACACCATAGGGGGAGGCGCCCTCCACGCGGATCAGCCAGGCGATGCGATGCACCAGCACGCGGGTCTTGCCGCTGCCGGCGCCGGCGATCACCAGCACCGGTCCCGGCGGCGTGGTCACCGCCTCGCGTTGCGCATCGTTGAGGGGGTCGAGCAGATCGGAGACATCCATGGCGGGATTTTACCAGATGCATCCGTAGTGCTGGGGATTGTGCTTTTCTTCCCTCTCCCTTTGGGATTTATGCCCTTGAGGGTAGAGGGATTGAGGGTGAGGGGATAAAGCGATCACCCCCTCATCCTGTCGTTCTACCCTAACCCTGTGTGAGATGGGACGTAACGATAGACAACAAT
>CAZOTG010000355.1:0-2913 GCA_964582585.1 uncultured Chromatiaceae bacterium
CCATGAATTCGGCAAGTTTGTGAGCGATGTGGCGGTGCTGCCGCGTATCGTGACCCTGCACGATATCAATATCGCTCCCATCAAGGACAGTAAGAATGGTAATAAGCTGATGATGGAGGTTACCGCCAAGACCTACCGTTACGTCGAGGAGGACGGACAATGAGCCGCATAGCCGCCCGACTCGACGGATATACGGCCGGCAGTTCATTGCGAGTCGGGCGCATGGGCAGACATGTGGCCAAAATGGCCTTGCTTGTGATGGCGGGATTGATCATCGCCGGTTGCAGCGGGGATCAATTGGGTGATCTCCGCAATTTCGTGGAAACGGAAAAGGCCAAGCCGGGCGGGCGCGTCGAGCCAATCCCCGAGGTCAAGCCTTTTGAGTCATTTACATACCGGCCCGCCGGGCGGAAGTCCCCTTTTGAACCATGGGGTCTTAGTAGTGGCGTCAACAAGGCTTCCGGTGGGGGTAAGGGGGGGGTGCACCCTGATATGAACCGTCGACGCGAGACACTGGAGGCGTTTCCCTTGGACACCTTGCGGATGGTGGGGACCCTGGCCCAGAAAAACGGGGTGTGGGCTATCATCAAAGCGCCGGACGGCCTGGTGTATCGCGTTAAACGCAATAATTACTTAGGGCAGAATCATGGCCGTATCACTAAGATAAGTGAAGACAAGGTTGAGTTGGTGGAGATCGTTCCTGATGGACTTGGAGGGTGGCAGGAACGCCGGGCCAGCTTGGTATTAGCGGATAAGTCCCAGTAGGGAGCTAGATGTGATGAGCGGAATACAACCTATCAAAGCGCGGAATGGGGCGGGCATGACGGAGCGAATGGTATATGCCTGTTGTTTTGTAATGTTGCTGGCGCTGACATTAATGGCAGGCAATGCCAGGGCGGCGGACGACGAGGCGGCGCCTCAGTTGGAGGACATCCAGTTTTCCTCTCTCCCCGGAAACCGCGTGCAAGTGGATTTGGTGATGACGGCCCCGATCAATGAGCCGCGCAGTTTTACCACCGACAACCCGGCGCGCATCGCCTTGGATTTCCCGAACACTACTAGCAATTTATCCAAGAAGACATTTGCCATCGGGGTCGGCGTGGTGCGCAGAGTCGCCGCCGTCCAGGGCAAAAACCGTACCCGCGTGGTGGTGGATCTGGTGAAGATGGTGCCCTATCAGACCCGCGTGGAAGGTAAACATTTCTTTATCACCGTAGAGGGCAGCGAAGTTGCGGCAGCGTCTGCCCCGCTGGCTGCGACGGCCGAGAAGATGCCGGCCGCTGCCGCCGCGCCGTCCTATCGTATCGATGCCGTCGATTTTCGGCGCGGCGTCAACGGAGAGGGTCGAATTTTGGTGACCTTGTCCGACGCCTCCATCCCGGTGAATATCCACGAAGAGGGCGACAAAATCGTAGTGGATTTCGCCGGGACCGACGTTCCAAAAGAATTGCAGCGGCGCCTCGATGTGGTGGATTTCGCTACGCCGGTGACCATGGTGGATACCTTCGCCGTGGGCAAGGACACTCGCATGGTGATCTCGGCCAAGGGAAATTATGAACACCTTGCCTATCAGGCGGAACGGCAATTTACCGTGGAAGTTAAGCCGGTGACGAAGACCGCACAGGAGGCGCAGAAGAGGGAGGCGTCCACCTACACCGGTGAAAAACTTTCCTTGAATTTCCAGGATATCGAAGTCCGTTCCGCATTGCAGATCATCGCCGACTTCACCGGTTTGAATATGGTGGTGAGCGATTCGGTAAAGGGCAGCATCAGTCTACGACTCAAGGACGTGCCTTGGGATCAGGCCCTGGACATCATTCTCAAGACCAAGGGTTTAGGCATGCGCAAGATGGGTAATGTGATGTTGGTCGCTCCCAGCGCCGAGCTCGCCGCCCGTGAGAAGGACGAATTGGAGTCGCAGAAAAAGATCTCGGAGTTGGAACCCACCCACTCGGAATTGATCCAGATCAATTACGCCAAGGCCGCGGATTTCGCCAATTTCATCCGATCCAAGGAGAGCTCCCTGCTCTCCGAGCGCGGTACGGTCACGGTGGACGAGCGCACCAATAGCCTGCTGGTTCAGGACACCTCCTCGCGCCTGGCCGAGATCCGCAAGATGGTGCACCAGTTGGATATTCCGGTGCGGCAGGTGCTCATAGAGTCGCGTATCGTCATCGCCAACGATGATTTCAGCCGCGATCTTGGGGTGCGCTTCGGCGTAACCAACGTACAGAAGAACGGTAACAACGGCGTCATCAGCGTTACCGGATCGGGCGTCGGAAACGACACCATAGTCAACAGCGCCTTGAGCAACATCAGTTCAACGGGGCAACCGTTCCCGGTGACCATGCCGACCTTGGACAACCGCCTCAATGTCAGCCTGCCCGTGGTAAATCCCGCGGGACGTATCGGCCTGGCGATCCTCGGCAGGGATTCCCTGGTGGATCTCGAACTCTCCGCCTTGCAGGCGGAAGGCCGCGGCGAAGTGATTTCCAATCCACGGGTGATCACCGCCAACCAGAAAGAGGCCTTGATCAAGCAGGGTGTGGAAATCCCCTATCAAGAGGCCTCTTCCAGCGGCGCGACTTCCGTATCGTTCAAGGAGGCGGTGCTGAGCCTTAAGGTAACGCCTCACATTACCCCCGATGATCGGGTGATCATGGATCTCAATGTCACGAAGGACAGCGTGGGCCAGGTCTTTGCCGGGGTGCCCAGCATCAACAAGCGCGAGGTCAACACCCAGGTGCTGGTGGAGAACGGTGAAACCGTGGTGCTGGGCGGTATTTATGAGCAGACCCGCAGCCATGAAGTGGACAAGGTGCCGTTATTGGGCGACCTGCCGTTCATGGGCGCCTTGTTCCGCCAGACCCGCCAGGTGAACGATAAGGTCGAACTGTTGATCTTTGTCACCCC
>CAZOTG010000356.1:0-2908 GCA_964582585.1 uncultured Chromatiaceae bacterium
ATAGGGCAGCGGCGCCCAATGGGCGGTCATGAAGTCCAGGGTCTGCACCGCGCGCAGCGACACCACGTAGTCGTAGCGACGGCCGTCGCCCATCACCCCCACCGAGCGCACCGGCAGAAAAACGGTGAAGGCCTGGCTCACCTTGTCGTACCAGCCCTGCTTGCGCAATTCCTCGATAAAGATGGCGTCGGCGCGACGCAACAGCTCGGCATAGTCTTTCTTCACCTCGCCGAGGATGCGCACCCCCAGACCGGGGCCGGGGAAGGGATGGCGATAGACCATATCGTAGGGCAGTCCCAGCTCCACGCCGATCTTGCGCACCTCGTCCTTGAACAGCTCCCGCAGCGGTTCGATCAATTTCAGGCGCATGGCCGCCGGCAGGCCGCCGACGTTGTGATGGGTCTTGATGACATGGGCCTTGCCGGTCTTGGCGCCGGCGGACTCGATCACGTCGGGATAGATGGTGCCCTGCGCCAGCCATTGTACGTTGCTGAGCTTGGCGGCCTGCTCTTCGAACACGTCGACAAACAGATTGCCGATGATCCTGCGTTTCTGCTCCGGATCGGCGACGCCCTTGAGCGCGGCCATGAAACGCTCTTCGGCGTCGACGCGGATCACGCGGATGCCCATGTGCTTGGCGAAGGTGGCCATGACCTGATCCCCTTCGTCGAGCCTGAGCAGGCCGTTGTCCACGAACACGCAAGTAAGCTGGTCGCCGATGGCCTGGTGCAACAGGGCCGCCACCACCGAAGAATCGACGCCGCCGGACAGGGCCAGCAATACTTCGTCCTTGCCCACCTGGGCGCGAATCTGGGTGATGCTCTCCTCGATGATATTGCTCGCCGTCCAGTCGCTGGCACAGCCGCAGATATCGTGCACGAAACGATTGAGGATGCGCGACCCCTGCCGGGTGTGCGTCACCTCGGGGTGGAACTGCAGGCCGTAGAAACAACGATCCTCGTCCGCCATCCCTGCCAGGGGCGCGCCCTCGGTGCTGGCGATCATCTTGAAACCGGCCGGCAATTGCGTGACGCGATCGCCGTGACTCATCCACACATCCAGCAAGCCGTAGCCTTCAGGGGTGGTATGGTCCTCGATGTCGCGCAGCAGGCGTGAATGGCCGCGGGCGCGCACCTGAGCGTAGCCGAATTCGCGATGCGTGGACGATTCCACCGCGCCGCCCAGTTGCAGCGCCATGGTCTGCATGCCGTAGCAGATACCCAGTACCGGCACGCCCAATTCGAACACCAGCTGTTGCGCGCGCGGGGTCTCGGTCAGCGTTACCGACTCCGGCCCGCCCGACAGGATGATCCCCTTGGGATTGAAGGCGCGGATCGCCCCGGCATCCATATCGTAGGGATGCAGTTCACAAAATACCCCGGCCTCGCGCACCCGGCGCGCGATCAGCTGAGTGTATTGGGAACCGAAGTCGAGGATGAGGATGCGCTGTTGGTGAATATCAGTCATAAAACCTTTTAACCACGGAGGGCACGGAGAACACGGAGATTATAAATTCAAAAAGCTGACACAGAGGCATGTCGTAAACGAAACGGAGCATCTAAAGCCACTGGATTCCAGCTTTCGCCGAAATGACGGCTTTAAGAATAATTTTCTCCGTGCCCTCCGTGCCCTCCGTGGTTATAAACAATCAATCAATTCTGTAATTCGGCGCTTCACGGGTGATGGCGACGTCGTGCACGTGGCTTTCGCGCGTGCCGGCGCTGGTGACCCGCACAAACATCGGCTTGCTGCGCATCTCCTCGATGCTGCTGCAGCCGGTGTAGCCCATGCTGGCGCGCAGGCCGCCCATCAACTGGTGGGCGATGGCGATCATGCTGCCCTTGTAGGGAACCCGTCCCTCGACGCCTTCCGGCACCAGCTTTTCCACTTCCGATTCCAGTTCCTGGAAATAGCGGTCGCTGGAACCGCGCTGCATGGCGCCCAGGGAACCCATGCCGCGATAGGATTTGTAGGATCGCCCCTGATAGAGCTCCACCTCGCCGGGGGATTCCTCGGTGCCGGCGAACATGCTGCCCACCATCACCGAATTGGCGCCCGCCACGATGGCCTTGGCCAGATCGCCGGAGTAGCGGATACCGCCGTCGGCGATGGCCGGCACGCCCAGTTTTTCCAGGGCCTTGACCACATTGGCGATGGCGCTGATCTGCGGCACGCCTACGCCGCTGACGATGCGGGTGGTGCAGATGGAGCCCGGACCGATGCCCACCTTTACCGCGTCCGCCCCGGCCTCCACCAGGGCCAGGGCCCCGGCGGCGGTCGCCACGTTGCCGCCGATGACCTGTACATCGGGAAAATGCTGTTTGATCCATTTCACCCGGTTGAGCACGCCCTGGGAATGACCGTGAGCGGTATCCACCACCACCACGTCCACCTCGGCGGCCACCAGGGCCGCCACCCGCTCGTCGGTGCCCTCGCCGGTACCCACCGCGGCGCCCACCCGCAGGCGCTCGTAGTTATCCTTGCACGCGTTGGGTTTGTCCTGTGCCTTTTGAATGTCCTTCACCGTGATCAAACCGCTCAACTGGAAGCGGTCGTTCACCACCAGCACCTTCTCGATGCGGTGCTGATGCAGCAGGCGCATCACTTCCTCGCGGCTGGCTCCTTCCTTGACGGTGATCAGGCGTTCCTTGGGGGTCATGACCGTGGACACGGCGCTGTCATAGCGGGTCTCGAAACGCAGATCGCGGTTGGTAACGATGCCCACCAGCTCCTTATCCTTGTCCACCACCGGCACGCCGGAGATATTGTGGGCGCGGGTAATGGCCAGCACGTCGCGGATGGTGGCGTTGGGCAGCACCGTGATGGGCTCCTTGATCACCCCCGCCTCGTACTTCTTGACCTTGCGCACCTCGTCGGCCTGCTGCTCGGCGGTCATGTTCTTATGAAT
>CAZOTG010000357.1:0-2897 GCA_964582585.1 uncultured Chromatiaceae bacterium
CACGGAGTTGGGCGATGTCGTCGCGAAAGCGGCAGGCCTCCCTGGTGCAGCCCGGGGTGTCGTCCCTGGGGTAGAAATACACCACCAGCCATTTGCCGGCATAGTCGGATAATCGATGGATATTGCCGGCTTGATCCTTGAGGGCGAAGGGCGGTGCGAGTTGACCTACCTGTAATTCAGCTGCGTGACTCGTGGCCATGCCAGCCATCTTAAAACTATTCCCACGGCAATAATACGCTTTGATTTCGACGAAGGTCCTGCTCATTAGCGAACAGCCCGCCTCCCGGCAGGGTCTCCGCGATGATGGACTGGAGGAAGCTGATGCCCGTGCTGGTGTTGGTCACCGAGCGCAGTAACAGGCCGCTGCCCGAGCCGGGCAACTTTTGGCAGACTGATCCCGCGGGGCAGTCCGCAGAGACGTCGCCGCCGTCGATCTCCAGGTTGTGATCGATGGAAAATAAATCATGAAGAGTGGAGCCGGCCGCCGAGGCGCCATTTGAAAATAGGAGAACAGCAACGATCACTACTGCCGCGGGGATTGTTCTTTTTATTTTTAACTGCATGCAGCATGGCCCATATCTTTGGCCTGCATCCCGTAACAATAAAGCGAAACAGGAATTACGAGGCATGAATGTATCTTATGGGCTGGTCCATGCCAACGTTAAGATCGAATCAGGATGTTTAATGATTATTTATTATTCGTTTAGCCTCGAGTAAGAACAGGCGGAGCGGCCGTATTATGAGTCGCAAAGAACTCAAAACAGCCGGCGTTCATGCCGTGCCGCCTAAATCGCTTGGAAAAACGAGAGCCGGCCTTCCTTCATGCGGAAGGTTTTTTTGCGCTCATGGCAGGAAGGTCTGGACGTTTAAGTCCGAGTAATCGTTCAGCTCGCCGAAAATCGCCGAGGCTACGCTGCCCGTGCCCCAAGTGCCATAGGCATCGGTGGCGTCCAGGCCCGTCTGGACTGTGGACGTACTGAAGGTGGGGAGGCCGTCCAACGCGACCAGGGTCGGTGTCCATACCGGTGCCCATGAGCCCGTATGGGTGGGAGGATTGTAGGTGTATACGCCGGCCCCATATTTCAACAGACCGAAGTCGGTCCCATATCCATCATCAACGGACTGATGCATGTATACCACCGCATCACGAGTGGTTTGGAAGCTGCCGGGGAAGACAACTCCGGTGCTCACCGAACCCAAGGTGTTGTCGAGCAACTGGTTCTCAACCGAGAAACGGGTTCGATCATAGCGGTATACGAAGTCACCCATTTCGGGTTCGTTCACACCGCCGATTTGGTCGATGTAGACCTTCAACCCCCCGAGCTGTTCCCTGGCGCCGGGACCAAAATAGGGATTGGTAGCGATATCTTCCACGCCGTGAGTTGCGGGCCCTAACGATTGGCTTATCGCGCCGCGTATCCGCACCTTGGAGAAGGCGCCGTTGTCCAGGTCGACGGTCTGGTTCAATTGAAAGATGGGCAAGCCGTTGAGGTTTTGAGTGCCCGGGGTGAAGAACCCATCTGTTACCGTGGTATGGGTGGCGTTGAAGCCATTTAATGGATCATCGATGATCATCTTCTGTGCGATGTTGGCGCCGTTCTGAACGCCCTGCACGCCCTGACGAACGTCCTGTTCATTGGCGAACAGGCCGCCTCCCGGCAGGTCCTCCGCGATGATGGACTGGATGAAGTCTACTCCCGCTGAATTCTTCACCGAGCGCAGCAAAAGGCCGTCGCCCGTGCCGGGAAGATCCTGACAGGTCGATGCAACCGGACAATCGGCGGTGACTACTCCACCCGCTCCCACGACCAGGTTGTGGTCGATGGAGAACAGGCCGGTAATGGCACTGCCCGCCGCCATGGCCGTGCTCGAAAAGACTATAGCGGAGCAGAATACCGCCACCCCTGGAATTGCTTTCACCACCCTGCGAAGAATCATTATTATTACTCCTTTGATTTGGAGCTATGAGTTAAAAGTATAGCAGCTTGTCCAGAGCTTGCCAGGAAAACTTGAAATTAATATTAGTGTGGACAATATCTTACGGAAGTGTAAGGTTCACCCGGGGCAGGTCGAGTTTTTGAAAAAAAAACGGGTCGACGACCGTGCCAGATGGAACAGCAAAGGCTAAAAAAGAACTAAGCGCGCGGCAATGAAATGCCTTGATCTTGCGGTTATATTTCCATGGATCTTAGGGGCCCTGTTAGGATAGCCCTATGACTTTGACTGAATTGCGCTGTATCGTCGTCGTGGACCGCGACGTAACTTTGGCGGCGGCAGCGTCGTTTGTTTCGTCAATTAACCCATCTTGAGCATGGTCAAGGCCGGCTTTTTTCGGGTCGTAATTCTGGCGTAAGCATACGTCGCGGGAGAAAGTAGGAATGGAAGCGATCGTAATCATCGGCAGCGGTCTGGCCGGCTATACCCTGGCCAGGGAATTTCGCAAGATCGCGCCGGAACCACCGCTGCACATCATCACCCGCGACGACGGCGCGTTCTATTCCAAGCCCATGCTGTCCAACGCCCTGGCCAAGGCCAAGACCGCCGAGACTCTGGCGACCGCCGGCGCCGAGCAGATGGCGGCACAACTCAACGCCACGGTGTGGACACATACCGAGGTAACCGCCATCGACACCACGGCGCGCACCGTCACCGCCCGCGGCGAGACCCTGGCCTATGACAAACTGGTGCTGGCGATCGGCGCGCAACCCATTCATCCGCCCCTGGAGGGGGACGGCGCGACGGCGGTGTATTCGATTAACAACCTGGCGGATTACGCCCGCTTTCGCAAAGGCATCGAGCAGGCGCAACGCATCGCGGTGATCGGCCCGGGCCTCATCGGCTGCGAGTTCGCCAACGACCTGGCGCAGGCGGGCAAGGCGGTAACGGTGATCGGTCCG
>CAZOTG010000358.1:0-2862 GCA_964582585.1 uncultured Chromatiaceae bacterium
CCGTAGTACTGCCTCAGCTCCTCCGTGCCGGGCGGGTTCAGGAGGTACACCAGCCCGCAGGTGGTACAACGCCCCCATTCGAAACGCTTCCCTTCATCCGGGGCCAGATGGGCGGCCGTCACCGTCAGAAGCTCGGCGTCGGGGGCGTCACAGACGGGGCAGACCCGCGGGGAGCCTCGCCACGACAATGCTGCGGCCACGCGGCCTCCTACCGCCCCCGTCCCTCCCGCGCAGGCGTCACCGGCAACAGGCCCTTCTGCACCAGCAAGGGCGGCTTTCTGAGGTGCGTCGCCTGCTCCCAGGCATAGGCCACCGAGAGGAGTTGGGCGTCGCTCCAGGGGCGCATGGAGATCTCGAGGCCGAACGGGAGCCCGCTGGCGTAGAAGCCGGCCGGGACCACCACCGCGGGGACGCCGATCATGTTCACCCAGCTCGTCGCCGAATGCGGCCCCGCGCTCAGCCGGCCGTCCTGCGGCATGGTCTCGTCGGGCGGCGGCATCTGGATGGCCGGATAGACGAAACCGTCGAGCCCCAGTCGATCGAGCGTCGCCATGTACTCGTCCAGCATCGCGCGACGCGGCCCCAGGTACATCCGCTCCGCCTCGGGGTCGGTGTCGAGGGCGCGCTGCTCGATGTGCACGCCCCCCAGGTTGCGGAACCAGTCCTCGGCGCCGATCGACGACGCGTACAGAGGTTGCCCGGCCACGTGCAGGTACTCGGCCGCGGAGTGGTACTGCGCCGGGCCGAAGTGCGCGAGGAAGCGGTCGGTCCCGTCGCGCATGTAGGCGTACGTGGCAACGCGGCTCGCCATCCTGGCGAAGCCCGCCGGCAGAACGTCGGGGGTGGCGACGATCTCCGCACCCGCCTGGCGAAGGGCGTCGAGGGCTTTCTCGAACATCTCGCGCGTCTCGGGGCGGAGCGGCACCCTCGCCGCTTCACGCAGATCCTCGGCGGTGGCCTCCGGGACGTCGTAGGGGATGCCGTGGAACGGGACTCCGTCCCCCTCCATGATGAACTTGGGGACGCCGAAGCGTTTGCCTCGGAGAGACCTGGCATCGAGCGTCGTCTCGTACCGCTTCCCGCGTAGCGAGTCCGCCACCGGCAGGGTACGCGCGTCGAGGCTGTCCGCGCCTTCCATCACGGAGAGGGCGATGGCCGCATCGGTCACGTCGCGGGCGATGGGACCGGTGTTGTCGAGGAGCCAGTCGAGCGGGGCGATTCCCGCGATGCTCACGAGCCCGCGTGTAGGGTAGACCCCGACCAGCGCGCTCGTGGCGACGGGCATACGGATCGAGTTCCCGGTGTCGGTCCCGTTGCCCAGGACGGCCATGTTCGCGGCCACCGCGGTGACCACGCCTCCCGAGGATCCCCCGGGCGAGAAGCGGACGTCGTAGGCGTTGCCGGTACGCCCGAAGGACGAGCTTCGGTTGGTGTCGCTGTTCGCGAGGTCCGGCATGTTCGCGAGCCCGATGACGATCGCCCCCGCCGCGCGGAATTTCTCGACGATGGTCGCATCCGCCGGGGCCAGGAGGTCGACGCCGGGCTTGGTGAAGCCGGCCCATCCGGCCGTCGTGATCTCGCCCTTCACGCTGGTGTTCGCTTTGATGACGATGGGCACGCCCCAGAGGGGTCCGCGTGCCGCGGGCGCGCCGCCCTTCGCCTCGGCATCCAGGCGAGCCGCCTCGGCCAGCGCCGACGCCCGCAGGACCGTCTCGATGGCACCGTAGACGCCGTTGTAACGGTCGATCCGGTCCAGGTGCCACTGCACGACCTGGGTGACCGTGTATTCGTGCTCGGCGTAGAGTCGCTCGAGCCGCGGGACGGTGACGTCCATCAGGTCGCGGTCGATGGCGCGCTCGGCGGGAGCGGCGGGGCCGCCCTCCGTGTCAGGCGACGGGGCGGTACACGCGGTGGTCGCGATCAACGCCGCGAGGAGGGCTGAGCGGAGGGTCGGCATGGGCATGGGCCAAGCTTACCGCGGCGGATGGCAGGGCGCCATGTCCGCCGGCCGCCCATCGGCCGCCGACACCCACCGGCCGCCGGGCTATTGTGCCACCAATTCCACACGCCGATTCTTGGCCCGGCCGGCGCTCGTGTCGTTCGAGGCGACCGGGGCCAGCGGGCCGACACCTTCGGGAATCAGGCGAGCGGCCGCAATGCCGTACTCTCGCTCCAGTGCCCGGACGACGGCGTCCGCGCGGCGCTTGGAGAGGTCCATGTTGTGGGCGAGCGAGCCGGCGTTGTCGGTGTGGCCGACGACGAAGACCTTGAGACCGGGATGGCTCTTGAGCAGCTCGGCCATCTGGTCGAGCGTGGCTTTCGACTTCGGCTCGATCGCCGACTTGTCGGTATCGAAATAAATGCCGTAGAGCGCGACGTGTCCGCTGCTGGCGATGCTACGGGCCATCGCGGCGGCATTCACCGTTACCAGGCCGCTCTGCATGCTCTTGCTTCGCACGACCTCCAGCAGGGTCATGCCGCGGCCGGAGCCTTGGTACACACCGCCGTCGTTCGTGTCCCGGGCCACGAAGAGGGCGACGTAGGCGGTTCCCCCCGAGCCATCGAGCTCGGCCGCCAGGTAACGCTGGTTCTCGACTCCCGCGAACGCGAATTCGCTCTCCTGGGAGTCGTGAATCTCCTCCGCTTGCGGGTAGACGACCTGGTGGAACAGCGGCCCACACTCGGATCCCGAGCAGGTGAAGAGCGTCCTGAATCCGGCCTTGGCGAGCGCCTGCTGGTAGTTCCGGAAGACCTGCAGCGAGGATGTGTTGGCGGGGTTCACGTAGATGATCCGGGTGAGCTCCCCCTCCACATGGCGACTCTCCGCGTACTTGGGGCCGTGGACCTGCTTGCCGAGCCCGA
>CAZOTG010000359.1:0-2846 GCA_964582585.1 uncultured Chromatiaceae bacterium
ACGCAGATAGGCCCTGCTGTAATGACGGCAGGTATAGCAGCCGCAGGCCTCGTCCAGGGGGCGCGTATCGTCCCGGTATTGGGCATTGCGGATGCGGATCTCGCCGCTGCGCACGAACAAATGGCCGTTGCGGGCGTTGCGGGTGGGCATCACGCAGTCGAACATGTCGATCCCTCGCCGCACCGCCTCGACGATGTCCTCCGGGGTACCCACTCCCATCAAATAACGGGGGTACTCCGCCGGCATGCGCGGCGCGATATGGTCCAGAATGCGCGCCATCTCCTCCTTGGGTTCCCCCACCGACAGCCCGCCCAGGGCATAGCCGTCGAAACCGATGTCCGCCAGGCCGGACAGTGACTCGTCGCGCAGCGCCTCATACATCCCACCCTGTACGATCCCGAACAGGGCCGCCGGGTTGTCGCCGTGGGCCTCGCGGCTGCGCCGCGCCCAGCGCAGGGACAACTCCATGGAGGCGCGAGCCTCGTCCTCGGCGGCGGGATAGGGGGTGCATTCGTCGAAGATCATCACGATATCCGCCCCTAGGGCCCGCTGCACCGCCATGGATTCCTCGGGCCCGAGAAACACCGGGTCGCCATTCACCGGCGAGCGGAACGACACCCCCTGTTCGGTAACCTTGCGCAGTTCGCCGAGGCTGAACACCTGGAAGCCGCCTGAGTCGGTGAGAATGGGACCCTGCCAATGCATAAAGTCGTGAAGGTCGCCATGGGAGCGAATAATCTCCATGCCGGGGCGCAGCATCAAATGGAAGGTATTGCCGAGGATGATCTCCGCCCCCAGCTCGCGCAATTCCTCCGGCGTCACGGCCTTCACCGTGCCATAGGTCCCCACCGGCATAAACGCCGGCGTCTCAACCGTGCCGCGCTCAAACTCCAACCGCCCCCGCCGCGCCGCCCCGTCCGTCGCCATTATTTCAAATTGCATGCCCTTCACTTTGCTTTTGCCTTTAACTTTCCTCTTTGCTCTTTACATTTTGCTCTGCTTTTCTATATACATCGCGTCCCCGTAACTAAAAAAGCGGTAGCTGTGTTCCACAGCATGGCGATAGGCTTTCATCACAGTGTCATAACCGCCGAAGGCGCAAACCAACATCAACAAGGTGGACTCCGGAAGATGAAAATTGGTCACCATGGCATCCACGATCCTGAAATCATAACCGGGATAGATGAACAACCGGGTCTCGCCCTGGAAGGCCTGGATCTCTCCGCCGGCAGCCGCCGCCTCCAGACTACGCACCACCGTGGTGCCTACCGCTACCACCCGCCCGCCACGGGCGCGGGTGGCGCGCACCTGCCGGCACAACTCCTCGCTCACGGTCACGGTTTCCGGGTGCATGCGGTGCTCCCGCAAGTCGTCCACCCGCACCGGTTGAAAGGTCCCCGCCCCCACATGCAGGGTCAGGAACGCCGTCTCCACCCCTCGCGCCCGGAGCCTGTCAAGCAAGGACTCGTCGAAATGCAGACCGGCGGTGGGCGCCGCCACCGCCCCCGGCCGTCGCGCGAACACCGTCTGATAGCGATGGCGATCGTCCTCGCCGTCCAGGCGTTCTATATAAGGCGGCAGGGGAATATGGCCATAGCGTTCCAATAAGGTCAACAAGGGGCGAGGATCGTCGAACACCACCTCAAACAATTCCCCTTCGCGACCCACCACCTCCGCCTCGAATGCCTCCGCCAGGCGCAATCGCGCCCCCGCCCTGGGCGACTTGCTGGCGCGGAGATGGACCAAGGCACGGTGCTCGTCCAGTACCCGCTCCACCAGCAACTCCAGCTTGCCGCCGCTGCCCTTTACCCCGAACAGCCGCGCCGGGATCACCCGGGTATCGTTGAACACCAATAAATCACCCGGGAGTAATTTCTCGGTAAGATCCTGGAAGACACAATCTTCTAAGTCGCCGCTGGCGCCGTCCACGCATAACAGGCGACTGTGGCTGCGCATCGCCAAGGGGCGTTGCGCGATCAGTTCCCGGGGAAGTTCAAAATGAAAGTCACTGCGCCGCATGGGCCGCGAATAGTAGCAATTTCCCTCGCTTGGCGCGAGCCTGGCGCCGCAATATTTAACTTGCCTAAGTCTCAGAAATTCTTATACTAGTCGCCCTGGCGCCGGGATGGCGGAACTGGTAGACGCGCCGGACTCAAAATCCGGTGATGGTGACATCGTGGGAGTTCGATTCTCCCTCCCGGCACCACGCCAGAATCTAAAAAACGACACACGGCATCGCCACAACTAAATACTGATTCTAAATGCCGTTAGCTTTAGCGCTACTGTAAAGACACCGTCGCCATGGCCCCCTCCTTATTTTCCGGCTTCAATGACATAATAACCGAGTATGAAGATATCTTTATGAGGGTATGTATATTGCCGCATGATTCCAACATAACGGCGTCCTAATAACCTGACAAGGCAAGAAATCGAACCATGACTGGCACGCGCTTCAGCATCGAGATTCAACCCCAAATACCGGCGCGCCTGCAGCGTCTGGAAGAACTGTCCCACGACCTGCTGTACAGCTGGGACCGGCGTGTACGCGGTTTATTCGTGCGTCTCGATCAGGAACTGTGGGAACAGTGCGGCCATAATCCCAAATTGTTCCTGCGCCGGGTCGCCCAGAATCGTTTGGATGAGGCCGCCGAAGATCGGGTCTTCGTGGAGGACTTCAACCGGGCGCTGTCCGCCTACGACACCTACCACCAGGAGACCAGCCACTCCAAGGTCACCCCGCACCTGGATCCCGACCGGGACCTGGTGGCTTATTTCTGCGCAGAATTCGGCCTGCATGAGAGCCTCCCCATCTATTCCGGGGGTCTGGGAGTGCTGGCCGGGGACCA
>CAZOTG010000360.1:0-2829 GCA_964582585.1 uncultured Chromatiaceae bacterium
CCCACGCGGCCGCCGACCAATTCGGACAAGAAGTCGCTGAAATCAGCGGCTTCCGCGCCGGAAAACCCCCGTCCGGAAAACTCGAACCCCGCGTCCCAGTTGGGCGGCGGCCGGAAATCCTGATTGGCCTGGAAGCCCTTGCCCAACTGATCGTAGGCGGCGCGTTTCTCGGGGTCGGACAGCACGGCGAAGGCCTCGTTGAGTTCCTTCATGCGCGCCTCCGCGTCCGGCTCCTTGGAGACGTCGGGATGGTATTTGCGCGCCAGCCGGCGGAAGGCCTTTTTAATCTCGTCCGCCTTGGCCTCCCGGGGAACGCCCAAGGTTTTATAGTAGTCCTTGAATTCCACTCGGATTCTCCTTGCTGTCGTTTGTTAAATAGTGCCGCAACGGCATCAAATCAAGACTTGAAATTTCCCAATCCGCACCTACTTTCTGGATATAGGTAATTGTGCGCCATCCCAGTTTGGGTGACTCAACTTAAAGGAGAACCGAACCATGTATCGAACACTGTTTCCGCGCGATATCTTTTCCGAGCTGAACCGGCTGCAGAGGGAAATTCAGCAAAACTTTGTGACGGGGCCCAGCATCCGCGGCATTGGCCGCAGCGGCTTTCCCGCCCTGAATGTGGGCAGGACACCGCAAGCGGTGGATCTCTATGCCTTTGCGCCGGGACTGGACCCGGCCAAGATCGAAGTGAACCTGGAGCGGGGCGTGCTGACCATCTCCGGCGAACGCGCCGGTAATCTGCCCGAGCGGGAAGAGAAGACCGCGGTGCATATCAATGAGCGTTTTGCCGGGCGTTTCCGGCGCGTGGTCAACCTGCCGGATGACATCGATCCCAACAGTGTCACCGCGGCCTACAGTGACGGCGTTCTGCACATCAGCCTCAAGCGTCAGGAATCGGCCCTGCCGCGACGCATCGCCATCCATTAATCGACAAAAGACTGAAGGAGAAACGATCATGAATGCAAATGCCAATGTCACGAAAAGAGAGGCCGGCAATGGCGCCGCCATGCTGCCCGCGGTGGATGTCATCGAGGATACCGGCGGCATCACCCTCTATGCCGATCTGCCGGGCGTACCCAAGGACAAGCTCCACCTGGAGGTGGAGGCGGACACGCTGACCATCGAAGGCGAAGTGGTGCTCGCCATGCCCCAGGGCATGGAGGCCAGCCACGCCGAAGTGGATTTGCCCCGCTACCGGCGGGTGTTCAGCCTGTCCAAGGAATTGGATAGCGAGAAAGTCACGGCCGAGTTCCAGCAGGGCGTGCTGGTCTTGCGTATCCCCAAGGTCGAACAGGCCAAGCCGCGCAAGATCGAAATCCAGGTGGCTTGATGCTCCGCCAGGTTCACAGCAAGCCCTTGTCAATCATGATGGAGGTGAACGATGAAACTGGAAGAGATCAAACAGGGTTTTTCGACATTCTGGGATTCGGTGGCCGAGGGCTGGCATCGCCTGCGTGAATCGGCCTCCAGCGCCGTCACCGGCTTCAAGCCAAAAGAAGGAGCCGATCTGCCGGTAAAGGCCGAGGTCGATGACGAGTTTTATCTGCCCTCGCAAGGCTGGTCGCTGCTGGGCGGCGACGTCTTTGAGGACGAAAAGCGGGTGGTGGTCCGTCTGGAAGTGCCGGGCATGAACAAGCAGGACCTGGACATCGAGGTGCAGGGCGACATGCTGGTGGTCCGCGGCGAGAAACGCTTCGAGCGTGAAGAGACGGAAGGGCGTTACCGCGTCCTGCAATGCGCCTACGGCAACTTCCGCCGGGTCATGCCCTTGCCGGCCCCGGTGCAGACCGACAAGGCCAGCGCCGACTATAAGAACGGCGTGCTGCGCATCGAACTGCCCAAGGCGGTTGCCGGCAAGCCCCGTAAACTGGCCATCAAGGTCAATTGATGCCGATAAATGCAGGGCGGAACCCGAAGGGGTTCCACCGGAGGCGGGCAAAGAATTTTTCCAACGCCGACTTGAAATCAGTTTAGCCTCACCCCATATCTTGTCTTGAGTGTGTGCCCTAGCACACTCATCCCGTCCCACCCCCTCCCGGGACGGGAACCCTGGTTTCCCCAAACTAGGAATTTTGATCCCGGTATCTTTGGATACCGGGATTTTTTATTTTCCGATTCCATAAAAAATGTAGGGCGCAATAACCGAAGGGCATTGCGCCGTATGGATTTCCCCAGCATTCGGTGCAATGCGCTGCGCTTATTGCACCCTACATAATTATCGATATCCCAGATAAATCATGATAATACTGCCCAATGCCTGATTATCGACGAGCCTGGCATCCGGGCGGTACATATTTCTTTACGGTCAGTTTGCTGCAACGACGTGGCAACGACTTGTTGACGCGGCACATCGATTTATTACGGGACACGGTCCGGTTGGTGCGTGAACGCCATCCCTTCGTGATCCATGGCTGGGTGGTATTGCCCGACCACATGCATTGCGTCATCGAACTGCCTTCGGGCGACGTTGATTTTGCGACCCGTTGGCGTCTGATCAAGATTGGCGTTTCCAAGGGCTTGCCGCTGACGGAGTGGCGGTCCCGGACTCGCTTCAACCGGGGCGAGCGGGGTATATGGCAGCGACGCTATTGGGAACATCTGATTCGTGATGAGGCAGATTTCCGGGCGCACATGGATTATGTGCATTTCAATCCGGTGAAGCATGGGTTGGTCAAGCGCGTGGTCGAATGGCCGCATTCGACATTTCATCGATTGGTCAGGCTGGAGGTCTATCCACCGGATTGGGCCGGTGGTGATGAGGATGCTCTTGATTATTCGGATTGATATGCGGTGCAATGCGCTGCGCTTATTGCACCCTACATT
>CAZOTG010000361.1:0-2813 GCA_964582585.1 uncultured Chromatiaceae bacterium
GGCCATCTCCGCGCCGCCGGCGACCATCACGTCGGCGTCGCCGTATTCGATGATGCGACCCGCCTCACCGATGCTGTGGGTGCCGGTGGTGCAGGCGGTGACGAAGGCCAGATTGGGGCCCTTCATGCCATACATGATGGACAGGTTGCCCGAGATCATGTTGATGATGTTGCTGGGGATGAAGAACGGCGAGATCTTACGCGGGCCACCGTCCAGGATGCTCTTGTAGCCCTTCTCGATGCCGTGCAGACCACCGATGCCGGCGCCGATGGCTACGCCGATGCGTTCGGCGTTTTCTTCGGTCACTTCCAGGCCGGCGTCCTTGATCGCATCCATGGCGGCCGCCAGGCCGTAATGGATGAAGATGTCCATCCGCCGTGCCTCCTTGGCCGGCAGATAGTTATTGACGTCGAACCCCCACACCGAGCCGCCGATGCGACAGGCGTAGTCCGTCACGTCGAACTGCTCGATGGGGGCGATGCCACTGTTACCGGCCAGGATGTTCGCCCAGGATTCCTTGACGGTCAGTCCCACGGGACTCACTGTCCCCAAGCCGGTTATGACAACGCGTCTCTTATCGCCCACGTTCCTGTTCGCTCCGTTGGTTCTTCCATAAGTGCCGCTCAAAGCATAGGCCAATAAAGAAGGCCGCCAGCGCCGTGTTACGGCGGGTCGCGGCCTTCTTGTTGGAATATGCTTTAACCCAAACGGGAATTGATGTAATCAATTGCCTGCTGAACAGTGGTGATTTTCTCCGCCTCCTCGTCGGGGATCTCGCACTCGAATTCCTCTTCCAGTGCCATCACCAGTTCTACCGTGTCGAGCGAGTCGGCGCCAAGATCATCGACAAAGGAGGATTCGTTGCTGACCTCTTCCTCTTTGACCCCCAATTGTTCTACAACGATTTTTTTGACGCGTTCTTCAACCGTGCTCATGATAAACAGTTCCTCCAAAAGATGAAAAGCAGGTCAGATTGCGGACGGTATTTTATTGGAAACCATCCGCAGATGCCAGATAAAACCTAAAAACCCCCTGCTTGATATAGTTAATAAGGTCTAATACGTTGAATAAAAGTGTTTTTTTATTGTGCACCAAATCCCTGTGTTTAATTCATGTACATCCCGCCGTTGACGTGCAGGGTCTGGCCGGTGATATAGGCCGCGCCCGGTGAGGCGAGAAACACCACCGTCGCGGCAATCTCCTCCGCCTGGCCAAGCCTTTGCAGGGGAATCTGCTGCAGGAGTTGCTGTTTTTGTTCCTCCGGCAAGCTTCGGGTCATGTCGGTGTCGATGAATCCCGGGGCCACTGCATTGACGGTAACGCCGCGCGACGCCACTTCCCGGGCCAAAGACTTTGTGAACCCCAAAATTCCCGCCTTGGCCGCCGCATAATTGGCTTGTCCGGGATTGCCGGTAGCCCCCACCACCGAGGCGATGCTGATGATGCGCCCCTTACGTGCCTTCATCATGCCGCGAAGACAGGCCTTGCTCAAGCGAAAAACCGAGGTGAGATTGGTGTCGATAATCTCAGACCACTCCTCCTCCTTCATGCGCATCAGCAGATTGTCGCGGGTGATCCCGGCGTTGTTCACCAGAATGCCGGGCACGCCGAAATCCTGATTGACGGACTCTACCACGCCATCCACCGAGGCCGGGTCGGTAACGTTTAACATCAGGCCGGTCCCTTTAATGCCGTTTTCCGCCAGATAGGCGCCGATCTTTTCGGCGCCGGACGCCGAAGTGGCGGTACCGATCACGGTCGCACCGGCGCGGCCCAGACCCAAGGCAATGGCTTGGCCGATGCCGCGGCTGGCGCCGGTGATTAATGCGATCTCTTGTTCCAATATCATGCCTTATTGCTCCATCACTGTTTCAGGCGGTGGCCGCCAGGGCGGCTTCCAAGGATGCGGGGTCCTGCACCGGCAAGGCCGTCATATCGCGGACGATACGCTTATTGAGACCGGCCAGCACCTTGCCGGGACCGCATTCCACCACGCTGTCCACACCTTTGCCGGCCATGGCCT
This sequence comes from uncultured Chromatiaceae bacterium, assembly GCA_964582585.1. Classification (GTDB taxonomy): domain Bacteria; phylum Pseudomonadota; class Gammaproteobacteria; order DRLM01; family DRLM01; genus JARRQJ01. The sequence continues at coordinate 2,024 of CAZOTG010000361.1, forward strand.
GAATGATCTCCACCCAGCGCACCGGGCTCACCAACTGCCTCACCAGAGCATCACGAATCGCTTGAGGTTCTTCGTCTATCGAGGCGTCTACATTGTTAAAAATAGGAATGGTGGGACGCTTGATCTCAATGTCCCGCAAATAGCTGGCGAGACGCTCGACGGCGGGCGCCATCAAACTGCAGTGGGAAGGCACGCTCACCGGCAAAAGCACGGCGCGTTTGGCGCCCGAATGCTTCGCGATCTCCACGGCCCGCGTCACCGCGCCGCTGTGACCGGCGATCACCACCTGTCCCGGAGAATTGAAGTTCACCGCCGACACCACCTCACCCTCCGCCGCTTGGTCGCAGGCGGCAGCCACTTGCTCATCGGCGAGACCCAGGATCGCGGCCATGGCCCCCTGCCCGGCAGGCACCGCCTCCTGCATGTAACGCCCCCGCTCGGCCACCAGGCGCGCCGCCGCCGGCAGCGCCAAGGCGCCGGCGCACACCAGGGCGGTATATTCGCCCAGACTATGGCCCGCCAAAAAGGCCGGCTGCGCGCCATGGCGCTTCTGCCAAACCCGCCACACCGCCACGCCCGCCGCAAGCATGGCGGGCTGGGTCTTGTCGGTACGGTTGAGTTCCGCCTCGGGGCCCTCCTGGGTCACACGCCACAGGTCGTAGCCCAAGGCCTCGGCGACGGCATCGAAAGTCTCTCTGACCTCGGAATAGGCGGCGGCCAGCTCGCCGAGCATGCCCAACGACTGCGAACCCTGGCCCGGAAAGATACAAGCTAGCGACATGGTTATCCC
>CAZOTG010000362.1:0-997 GCA_964582585.1 uncultured Chromatiaceae bacterium
CTGGAATTTCATGGGCAAGCGCCGCATTGCGGTGGTGGTGTCCATTACTCTGATATTGGTATCGATCGTCTCCTTCATAGCGCGCGGATTCAATTTCGGCATCGACTTTACCGGCGGTATCCTGGTGGAGGTGCAGTATCAGCAGCCGGTGGAGCTAAACCAGGTGCGTGACGCCCTGGAGAAGGGTGGCTTCACTAAGGCCGTGGTGCAGTACTTCGGCACGGCCCACGACGTTTTGATCCGCGTGCCGCCGGGCGAGGAGGGCCATAGCGCCCAGGTCAGCACCGCCATCCTCAACGCCCTGCACCAGGGGAGCGGCGACAACGGCGTGGAACAGCGGCGGGTGGAATTCGTCGGACCGCAGGTGGGCGACGAACTGGCCAACGACGGCGGCCTGGCGTTGCTGGTGGCCTTGTTCGGGATATTTATCTACATCATGATCCGTTTCGAGTGGCGCTTCGCCCTGGGGGCCATCGTCGCGACGCTGCATGACGTCATCGTCACCGTGGGCCTGTTTTCCGCCACCGGCCTGGAATTCGATCTCACGGTGTTGGCGGCGGTACTGGCGGTGATCGGTTATTCGGTGAACGATACGGTAGTGGTGTTCGACCGTATCCGGGAAAATTTCCGCAAGATGCGCAAGGCCGAGCCGGTGGTGGCCATGAACGAGGCCATCAACCAGACCTTGTCCCGTACCACCATCACCTCGGTGGTCACCTTGCTGGCGGTGCTGGCCCTGCTGTTCTTCGGCGGGGATTTGATCCGCAATTTCTCCATCGCCCTGGTGGCCGGCATCATCATCGGCACCTTCTCCTCCATCTATGTGGCCAGTGCCATCGCCTTATGGCTGGGCGTCAGCAAGGCGGACCTGATGCCGGTGAAGAAGGAAGGGGCCGACCTGGATGCGCGCCCTTGAGAAGCAGAGAAAAGAGCCAAGAGCAAGGAGAAAAGAGAAACGGTAAGAGAGGGCAGAAAGTCGATGTCCCGTCATTCCGGT
>CAZOTG010000362.1:1007-2812 GCA_964582585.1 uncultured Chromatiaceae bacterium
CCGGGTTTTTTATTTATTGCCTGTATTCCGGCTTTCACCGGAATGGCGGAAGAGAATGAAGTTTACCCACCCTTCTTCACATTCCTCTTTTCTCTTTACTCTTTTCTCTGCTCTTACGCCATGGAGGTGGTGCCGACGCCGTCGGTCTGATCCGATTCAATGCGGTTGCGGCCGAGGCGCTTGGCGCGGTACATGGCATGGTCCGCGCGCTGGATGAAGTTTTCCGGCGTCTCGCCCGGGCGGTAGAGGCTGAGGCCCGCCGAGAAGGAGGGCAGCGGCAGGGTGGAGCCCTCCTGCTGGAAGCTGGTCTCCTGCGCACGTTTCTGCACCTTGCGCAGGGCGCGCATGGCCCCCTCGATATGGGTATTGGGCAAGAGCACCGCAAATTCCTCGCCGCCGTAACGCGCCACCAGATCGTGATGGCGGAAGATCGAAAGGATCTCCCCGGCAAACACCCGCAACACTTCGTCGCCGGCGGCGTGGCCGAACTTGTCGTTGACGGCCTTGAAGCCGTCCAGGTCGATCAAGGCCAGGGACAGGGGATTGCCGTAGCGCTGCACGCGTCCCACCTCGTCCTGCAGGCGGCGCATGAAGGCGCGGCGATTGGGTAGACCGGTGAGATCGTCGGTCAGGCTGAGCAGGTGGATACGCGTCAATTCATCGCTCAATTGCTGGCTGTCCGCCTCGATCACACGCAGGTAATTATGAGTTTCATCGAGCTTGGCGGACAACTTGCGATGCCCATCCAACATCTTTTCGGTCTCCTGGATCAGCTGCTGCTTCACCGTTGACAGTTCTTGCTGGGTGTTGGTCTGATGCAATAACTGATTTTGGCGTTCCAACAGGGCGCCGACTTCCTGGTTGTGTTTGATGGAGGCCGTCACCTGTTGCGCCAGCGCATGTTGTATACGTTGTATCCCCTGGCGTTTTTCATCCAGGTGCCTGCGGTAGGAAAGATCGACACGGCGATCCGGCCCATTGGAAGTTTGCGCGGCATGGGGTTCGGTTGCCGCGGCGGGTTGTATGTCCGGCGCGATGTACTCCTCCGGCTCCTCCATGGGCGTGACGCTGGGTGCCGCCGCCTCCCGAATGTTGAAGCTTGCCAACAGGGGGGCGAGGGCATTTTCGATGATATCGTCGGCTTCCTGGGCGCCGCGGGCGAACTCTTCGCTGTTGTCTTTCAAGAAATCCTGGAGATACTTGATATCCGCCGCCGCCAGCGGGGGGAGCAAGCGCATTTCCAGCAGCTTCAGTTGTACCTGGAGTGTAGAGCCTAGGGGCAGGTGCTGAGCGAGGGTATCGAGCAGCAAGGTCAACAGGCTGGCATAGGCATGCTCGACCTGGTGACAATTGGTCTCGGTGTCGCGGATGACCTGTTCGATATAATTATAGATCGTAGCGCCGCCCTCACTCCGCTTGAGGGTGTCCAGCAAACGCAAAATTTTGCTGGTGACGCTGGGTATTAAAATATGGTCTTTGGCCTCGGCCAACATGGATTATCCCCCTATTTTACGTCCATGTTGCTACTGCCGGACCATTTGATTCTTGGTCATTGCCGGCGTGTCCGCGAAAAATCTTGCTGGGCTTTGTTGTTATCTCTCGGAGCCAACCACGCGATCCCGTTAATTTCATTAGCGTAACTCTGGCGGACAGCGCAACTTTACATTTTCTGAGAGTTCAAGCCGTTAACCATTTCCCCCATCGCCCCGGCCACTCGCAAACGGCCCGATCCTCAGCCCCTGTTTTACTTGCTGCGACGGACGACAGAATTTGCAGGTACTATAGCATGGAATTTACGCCAGTCG
>CAZOTG010000363.1:0-2808 GCA_964582585.1 uncultured Chromatiaceae bacterium
CAACACGACGTACTCGAGGCTTTCCATACCCTGTGGCCCGCGCGGTTCTGCAACCTCACCAACGGCGTCACACCGCGCCGCTGGATCGCGCTGAGCAATCCCCGGCTTGCCGATCTGATCACCGAGACCATCGGCGAACACTGGCTCAAGGATCTGGGACGACTGCATGACCTGGAGCCGCTGGCAGAGGACGGGGCGTTTCGCAACATGTGGCGCAAGGTAAAGCACGCCAACAAGCAGGACTTCGCCGACTTCGTCCGCCAGCGCACCGGCACCCTTATCGATCCCGAGTCACTGTACGACGTTCAGGTGAAGCGCATTCACGAATACAAGCGCCAGCACCTCAATATTCTGCACGTCATCGCGCTATATAACCGCATCAAGTCCAATCCGAATCTCACCATCCAACCGCGCACCTTCATCTTCGGCGGCAAGGCGGCGCCCGGTTATCACATCGCCAAACTGATGATCAAACTCATCACCGCCGTGGGCGACGTGGTGAATCGCGACCCCGGCATCCGCGACATGATCAAGGTGGTGTTCCTGCCCAACTACAACGTCACCAACGGCCAGCGCGTCTATCCGGCGGCCGACCTCTCCGAACAGATCTCCACCGCCGGCAAGGAGGCCTCGGGCACCGGCAACATGAAGTTCGCCATGAACGGCGCGCTGACCATCGGCACCCTGGACGGCGCCAACATCGAAATCATGGACGAAGTGGGCAAGGAGAATTTTTTCCTGTTCGGCCTCACCACGCCGGAAGTCTACGACCTCAAGGCCCACGGCTATCGGCCCTGGGAGTATTACCACGGCAATCCCGAATTGCGCGAGGTCATCGAGCTGCTGCGCGGCGGCTTCTTCTCCCGCGGCGATACCGAGTTGTTCCGCCCGCTCATCGACGGCCTGCTCAGACACGATCCCTACCTGGTAATGGCGGACTATCAAGCCTACGCGGACTGCCAGAGACAGGTCAGCCAGGCCTACGGCGACGCCGAACACTGGGCCCGGATGTCCATCCTCAATACGGTGCACTCCGGCAAGTTCTCTTCCGATCGCTCCATACGCCAGTACTGCGACGCCATCTGGAAGACCGAGGGGGTGCCCATCAAGCTGCTGTCCCAAGCGGATGTCAGGGTGGGCGTTATCCAATAGCGGAACAGGGGTTTCGCCCTTGATTTACATTCGGCGCGATGCGCTGTGCTTATTGCGCCCTACGCGGTCTCATCCGGGTTGAGGCATACGATTCAATCTAGCTCAAATAATCGGACATTCGAGCCTGACCCCTTTAACTCTTATCGGGGATGTAGGAAATGACAATCATTCCAACGGCTAGAACAATGGTTAAGACTAGAAACAATAAGACAGCTTTTTTCAGCTTCATAACAAGATGCCTAACGAGAACATTCAGTGGGGCGACTTAATCGTATCCGCCGGAGCGTATTGTTGGGTACCCCCGCGATCTTTCTCCTGCAGCCATTTCTCGGCATCACTCACCGTCGAGAACACCATCACGGGTATAGCACGGTTGACTGCCACGTTTTCAGCAAATTTCACGAGGCCGTCTTTATCACTTTCATCGACGTACGCAATCGCCTCGAAGCAGCCTCGGGCGCGACCGCTTCCCCCTGACGCGATTTTAAAAACATCCAGGGTGCCAAGTCGAGGCCCCTCAAGGCGCTTCTCAATCAGCACCCGAGGACAGCCTCGGTCTGTACACTCTCGCAGGATTTCTTCGAGATAGCCCGCCACGTTCTTTCGGGTGTTCTGACCGGTAACGATTGCATGCAGATACGTAGGCTTTTGGGTGATTGTCAGTTTGTACGACATAGGCACCTCCCTATCGCCCAACTATTCATTATGCGGGACTTTCACCACCTTACCCGGAAACCTATGCCGCCTAAGCCAGCCTGTCAATTCTGAGCCCTTGAACTATGCCCATGACCTGAATCGCGACGTGCGCGGCGTCAGGAGTCTGCTTGATGTATGATTCGCTTCCATGAATCACGATGACGACGAACCCTACGACGACGAAATTGAACCCCCTTCCAAATCGCAATTGAAGCGCGAGGCGGAGGCGGTACAGGCCATGGGCCAGGATCTGGTGGAATTGCCGGCGGCGCGCTATGCGGCGGTGATGGCCAAGCTGGATCTGCCGGAGGCCTTGCGCGAGGCGCTCGATACCTGTCGCGGCATCCATGCCCGCGGCGGGCGCAAGCGTCAGCTGCAGTACATCGGCAAGTTGATGCGCGGCATCGACGCGAAACCCATTCGCCGCGCCTTGGAGGGCCTGGCCGGCAGGGACGCCGCGGCGACGGCGGCGCTGCACCGTTTGGAACAGTGGCGCGAACGGCTCATTGCGGAAGGCGATGGGGCGCTGGCGGAGTTGTTGGACGAGTATCCGGCGGCGGATCGCCAACAGTTGCGGCAACTGGTGATGAAGGCGCGCAAGGAGCGGGATGCGGAGAAGCCGCCGGCGGCAGCGCGGGCCTTGTTCAAGGCATTACGGAATTTATTTGATGGGAACCACGGAGAACACGGAGGGCACGGAGAAGATTAATTAGGTGGTTGGTGGTGACCTGTGGTTCATCACTCTGGACGATGGGCATTCCCTCTCGAAGTGCGCTGAAAAGATATTGGTGAGCATGGCGCATCCTACATCGCTGAAATAAGATTTCTCGCTGACGCTCGAAATGACACATTAACCAGGCTTCAGGGCATGCGCCGGAATGACGGCATTGAGCTTTTCCAAATTGTTTTTTCTTCGTGTTCTCCGTGCTCTCCGTGGTTAATAAATTCTATCCAGTGCCG
>CAZOTG010000364.1:0-2805 GCA_964582585.1 uncultured Chromatiaceae bacterium
GGCATGCTCGGTGGCTTGGGCTTCTCGCTGCTCGCCGCGGTGATCCGCGTGTTCGGAGGCGTCGTGTCGGAGCGCTTCGGCGGCGAGCGCGTCGCGGTCGGTTCGTTTCTCGCGGTGCTCGCCGGCGCCCTGCTGCTCACGGTCGTGACCCAGTTCGGCGTCAACGTGGTGGGCGAGCTGGTGATCGCGCTCGGCATGGGCATCGGCAATGCGGCGGTGTTCAAGATGGTCCCGAAGTACGTGCCCCACGCGGTCGGCGGCGCTTCAGGCTGGGTGGGCGGCCTGGGCGCGCTCGGCGGCTTCGTCATCCCGCCGATCCTCGGCGCTTTCGTCGATGCGCTCGGGCCGGCGGGCTACGCGCGCGGATTTTTCGTCTACGTGGTGCTGGGACTGGCCGCGACCGTACTCGCGATCGCATTCGTGCGCGCAGACAAACCTCCGGTACAGACCGCTGCGGCGAGCTGAACCCCACGACAGGATACTAAAGGAGCACACATGAGCCATTTTCTAGATCGTCTTAGCTATTTTGCGCAGACCAGGGAGCCTTTCGCCGAAGGCCACGGCAGCACGACGCGCGAGGACCGCAGCTGGGAGGAGGGCTACCGCCAGCGCTGGCAGCACGACAAGATCGTGCGCTCGACCCACGGGGTCAATTGCACCGGCTCGTGCAGCTGGAAGATCTACGTCAAAGGCGGCATCGTCACCTGGGAGACGCAGCAGACCGACTATCCGCGCACGCGTCCCGACATGCCCAACCACGAGCCGCGCGGCTGCTCGCGCGGGGCTTCGTATTCCTGGTACATGTACAGCGCCAACCGGGTGAAATACCCGATGGTGCGCGGGCGCCTGTTGCGTGCCTGGCGCGAAGCGCGCAAGTCGCTCGGCCCGGTCGAGGCCTGGGCCTCGATTGTCGAGTCGCCGGCTGCGTCGAAAGACTACAAGTCGCGCCGCGGCCTCGGCGGCTTCGTGCGCTCGAGCTGGGACGAAGCGAACGAGATCGTCGCCGCGGCCAATGTCTACACCATCAAGAAGCACGGCCCGGACCGCGTAGTCGGTTTTTCGCCGATCCCGGCGATGTCCATGGTGTCCTACGCCGCCGGCAGCAGGTATCTCTCGCTGATCGGCGGCGTGTGCATGAGCTTCTACGACTGGTATTGCGACCTGCCGCCGGCAAGCCCGCAAACCTGGGGCGAGCAAACCGACGTGCCGGAATCGGCCGACTGGTACAACTCGACTTTCATCATGGCCTGGGGTTCGAACGTGCCGCAGACGCGCACGCCGGATGCGCACTTCTTCACCGAGGCGCGCTACAAGGGGACGAAGATCGTCTCGATCACGCCGGACTATGCGGAAGTCGCCAAATTCGGCGACCTTTGGCTGCACCCGAAGCAGGGCACCGATGCGGCGCTGGCGATGGCGATGGGGCACGTCATCCTGAAGGAATTCCACGTCGATAAGCCGTCGGCTTACTTCCAGGACTATGCGCGCCGCTATACCGACTTGCCGATGCTGGTGAAGCTGGTCAAGCGCGACGGACGCTACGTGCCGGATCGATTCGTGCGCGCCACGGATTTCTCGGACAATCTGGCGCAGGCGAACAATCCCGATTGGAAAACGGTCGCCTTCGACGAGGCGTCCGGAAAAGTGGTGGTGCCGAACGGTTCTATCGGTTTTCGCTGGGGGCAGAGCGACGGCAAATGGAATCTGGAAGAGAAGGAGGCAGGGGGAGAGGAGGCGAAACTGCGTCTGTCGCTGATCGAGCGGCCCGACCAGGTCGCGCCGGTCGCCTTTCCTTATTTCGGCGGCATCGTCACCGAAAATTTCACGCATAACCAACAGCAGGGCAACGACGTCCTGCTGCGCAATGTTCCGGTGAAGAAGCTCCAGCTGGCCGAGGGTGAGTGCCTGGTGGCGAGCGTGTTCGACCTGCTCCTTGCCAATTACGGCATCGATCGCGGCCTGGGCGGAGAGCACGTGGCGGCGAGCTACGACCAGGACGTCCCTTATACGCCGAAATGGCAGCAAGCCATCACCGGCGTGAAAGCCGCGGATGTGATCTCGGTCGCGCGTCAATTCGCCGACAACGCCGACAAGACGCATGGCAAGTCGATGGTGATCATCGGCGCCGGAATGAACCACTGGTACCACTGCGACATGAACTACCGCGGCATCATGAACATGCTGATGATGTGCGGCTGCGTCGGCGTTTCGGGCGGCGGCTGGGCGCACTACGTCGGTCAGGAAAAGCTGCGCCCCCAGACGGGCTGGACCGCGCTCGCATTTGCGCTGGACTGGCATCGCCCGCCGCGCCAGCAGAACTCCACTTCGTTCTTCTATGCGCATACCGACCAGTGGCGCTACGAGAAGCTCGAAGTCAAGGAGATCCTCTCGCCGCTTGCCGACCCGAAAGACTATACCGGCTCGCTGATCGACTATAACGTGCGCGCCGAGCGCATGGGCTGGCTGCCCTCGGCACCGCAATTGCAGACCAATCCGATCCAGGTGGTGAAGGACGCGCAGGCCGCCGGCATGGATGCCAAGGACTACGCGGTGAAGTCGCTCAAAGACGGAAAGCTGCGCCTCGCCTGCGAGGACCCGGACAACCCGGCAAATTTCCCGCGGAATTTGTTCGTCTGGCGCTCCAATCTGCTCGGCTCCTCGGGCAAGGGGCACGAGTACTTCCTCAAGCATCTGCTGGGCACTACGCACGGCGTGCAGGGCAAGGAATTGGGCGCACCCGGAGATGCAAAGCCCGAGGAGGTCGTGTGGCGCGATGAGGCGCCCGAGGGCAAGCTCGACCTGCTG
>CAZOTG010000365.1:0-2785 GCA_964582585.1 uncultured Chromatiaceae bacterium
TAAGCACCATCACCCGCCTTACCGATATGGGTATCGAACCCTACTTGTTGAGCTCCACATTGCTGGGAGTGATGGCTCAGCGTCTGGTGCGGCTTAATTGTCCGCATTGCCTGGAGGAGGAAGAAGTGGATGCCTTCATTCGCAAGAGTCTTACCCTGTCTCCCAAAGAGAAGTTCTATCGCGGCAAGGGTTGTGATGCCTGCAACCAGATGGGTTACCATGGGCGTGTGACGGTGTGCGAACTCTTGGCGATTACGCCGGAGATCGTCCAACTCATTAACGATGGCGCATCGATGCAGAAGATCCAGGAGACGGCCGTCGCGCAGGGCATGACCCCCTTGGGAGTTAACGCCATCGCCTTGGCGCGGCAGGGCAAGACCTCCATCGAGGAGGTCATGGCGGTACATCTGGAGAGTACCTAAGGAAGGTTCGATTAATCTATTCGTCCCTGTAGGGGACTCCCCTTCAAAGATTGACCCGAATCGCCTGCGGCGCGAAAGGTTGCCCTAATTAATCTGTCCCTGCAGGAGACTCCCTGATGATTTCCCGCGCGCAGCGTACCCCGCTGCGCAGTGCGCCTTCCAGGGTGGCGGGAAGACCTGTGTCCGTGTAGTCACCCGCCAGCCACAACCCCTGCAACGCCGTTCGTGCTGCGGGGCGCTGCACCTCGATGCCCGAATGGCAACAAAAGGTGGCGCGCTTTTCGCGAATGACCAGGACATCCGAGGGTTCTGGCCATTGCGGGAAGTGCTGCAGCAGCTGTTTACGGATACGCGCTATCAAAGTTTCGTTGTCCCATGCCATGTGCGGCCCCGGCCCGCTGATGACCACTGCCATTCTGCCGGGCTGTCCCGCCGCGCCGAGGTCCAGAATCCATTGCCCGGTACCGTCCAGCAGGCCGATCATTTCGCTGCCGAGCCGTGTCTCTGACGGATATTGCAAATAGACGGTGCAGATAGGCTCGTATCGCAATGCGGCGAGTTGCCGTGCAAGATCGCTCAACGGCGCGTGAGGCTCGATCAGCCGTAGGCACTCGCTGGGCGAAGCGGCGACGATCACCCGATCGGCCTTGATCTCGCTTCGTCGCGTCGATACGCCGTAAATACGACCGTCGCGGATATCGAGACCCAGTACCCGTTCGCCGAAAAGCGTTTTGCCGCCTTGTGCCAGCACGTAACGCACGGCGGGATCGGGGAATACGCCACCCAAATCCGTGAGTGGAAACAGCATGTCCGAATCGCTGCGTCGGCCGGCGAATACCTCGTGTAATACATGGACAAACACCTGCGCCGAGGCTTGTTGTAAGGGCGTGTTCAGGGTCGCCAGGCACAAGGGTTCCCACAAAGCCTTGATAAGCGACGAGGGTTGCTTGCAGCCTTGAAGCCATTCGGCGACGCTGACATCGCGCTTGAGTTTGAAACCGGAAAATAATAACTGGGTGCACAGCGCCAGGGCGCGATAGCGTTCCGCCCAACCCAGACCCGAGGCGTTGATGAATCCGGTGACCACATGCCACGGTGCGGGGAGGGCGGGGAAGGCGAGGCACACCGTGCTCTGCTGCGGCGAACGCATCTCCAGGCGCAAGCGGCGGCGATGAAACAGGTGTTCCTCCGGCATGCGGATATCGCGCAACAGGCGCAGCATCTCGCCATAGGCCCCCATCATCAAATGCTGGCCGTTGTCGAAAGACATACCTCGGGCTGCGACTCGCCGTGCCCGCCCTCCAGCTTGCTCGGCCGCTTCGATGAGCGTGATCCGCATGTCGGCACGGCTGAGTTCGATGGCGGCGGCAAGACCGGCCCAACCGGCCCCGATGATGACGACGTGCATGGTGTGAAGAGAATCTTTTACGTTTCCCGCTCCAGATGCTGGCGTTTCTCGCGGCGGGCGGTCTGCCAGGCGATCCATATCTTGCGGGTCGGGCTGAGGTTGACGCGCTGTTCGAACACTTGATAATCGGCGTCGGCGATGGCCTTGAGCAGGGCCTGGTAGACGGCGGCCATGATCAGTCCGCTGCGCTGGCGGTAGCGGTCGTCGTCGGGGAGGTGGCTGAAGGCCTGCCGGTAATAGTGATTGGCGCGTTCGGCCTGGAATGCCAGCAGGGCGCGCATGTTGTCGTCGAACTGGCCGTGTAGGATATCGTCGCGGCTAACCTTGAAACGCAGCATGTCTTCCTCGGGGATATACACGCGGCCGCGTCGCGCGTCTTCACCGACGTCGCGCAGGATATTGGTCAGTTGGAAGGCCATGCCGAGGTCGTGGGCGTATTTCAGGGTGCGGCGGTCTTGGTAGCCGAAGATCTCCGCAGCCATCAAACCTACCACCGAGGCGGCGCGATAGCAGTATAGGGACAGCTCCTTGAAGGTTCGATAGGCATTGTGGTTGAGGTCCATCTCCATGCCGTCGATGATCTCCAGAAAATGTTCCTGGGGCAGGTTGTAGCGGGCAATGGCCGTCTGCAGGGCCTTGGTCACCGGATGTTGTGGCTCGCCGGCGAAGGCGCGGGCGATTTCATCGCGCCACCACGCCAGCTTGGTGCGTGCCACGCCGGGGTCGCTGCATTCGTCTACCACGTCGTCCACCTCGCGGCAAAAGGCATAGAGGATGGTCATGGCCTGCCGCGCATCCGGCTCGAGAAACATGAAACTGTAATGAAAGCTGGAGCCGCTGTCGGTGGTCTTTTGTTCGCAGTATTGCTCTGGCGTCATATTAAGAAAGTATCGAGTTGCGAGTATCGAGTTGCGAGTGTATATCAACTTCCCTCACCCTGTCCCTCTCCCTGCAT
>CAZOTG010000366.1:0-2780 GCA_964582585.1 uncultured Chromatiaceae bacterium
AGCGTGCGCAGCACGTTCACGCGCGACCCCTGAAGCGCCGGCGCCAGACCGAACAGCAGCCCGGTGACGATCGACAGCCCGAAGGCGAACGCCAGGACGCGCGCGTCGAGCGCCACCTGATCGATGCGCGGGATGTTGCCGGGCGAGATGATGGGCAGCACCCGCTGGAGCCACCACGCCAGCAGGACACCGAGCGCGCCGCCGACGAGGCCGAGCACGAGGCTCTCGGTCAGCAGCTGCCGGAGCAGCCGGCCGGGGCGCGCGCCGAGCGCCGTGCGCACGGCCAGCTCGCGCTGCCGTGCCGAGCCCCGCGCGAGCAGCAGGTTGGCGATGTTCGCGCACGCGATGAGCAGCACGAACCCGACGGCGCCGAGCAGCACGAGCAGCGGCGCCCGCACGCCGGCCACCAGCTCCTCCTGCAGCGGGACCAGCTTCATGCCCGCCGGCGGCAGATCCGCCGCGTTCATGCGCGGCGGCGGGGGCGGCTGCGAGCGCTGCGCCACCGTGGTGCCCTCGGCCTCGGCCTGCGCCAGCGACACCCCGTCCTTCACACGGGCGATCGCCTGGAACGCGAGGATCATGCGCTCGCCCGACCGCTGCGGCGGCAGGTCCAGCACGAACGGCGTCCACAGCTCGCTCTCGCGATCGGGGAAGTAGAAGCTCGCGGGCAGGACGCCAACGACGGTGTACTGCCGGTCATCGAGCGTCAGCGTCCGGCCGACGATGTGCGGGTCGCGGTCGAAGCGGCGCGTCCAGAGGGCGTCGCTGAGGATCGCGACCTGGTCGGCGCCAGGGTGCTCGTCGCCGGCGTCGAACAGCCGGCCGCGCTCGGGCGACACGCGCAGCATGGGGAACATCGCGGCCGACACCGCCGTGCCGCGCAGCCGGATCGGCTCGCCGAGGCCGGTGAGCGTGTAGGACCGCGGCGAGTAGGCCGCGATCCCCTCGAGCGTCTGCGTCGAGTCGCGCCAGCCCTTGAACGTGTCGCCGGTCACGAAGCTCCGCGGTCCGCCGCGGCGGCCTCCGCCCATCCGTATCGCCCGCACCTGCTCGGAGACCCGCACCAGCCGGTCGGCCTGCGGGTAGGGCAGCGGCGCCAGCAGCACGGCGTTGACGACGCTGAAGATGGCCGTGTTGGCGCCGATGCCGAGCGCCAGCGTGACGATGGCGACGGCCGTGAATCCGGGGGTCTTCAGCAGGACCCTCAGGCCCTGCCGCACGGCGTGCCAGAGCGTGCGCATTGAGTGGCCTCCCAAGCAGAGCCCAGGTCACAGACCTGGGCCACCACGGGTGGGACAGGTCTTCGACCTGTCCGCCGGCGCCCAGGTCGCAGACCCGGGCCACCCGACTTCGGTGTCGGATAGGACGACACGATACTCTGTTCGGTCTTCCGCGGGGAGAGCGAGGGCGCACTGTAATGAAGTTGTAATGGGACAGGCGGTCGGTTCGGGGTTCGCGGGTGCTCGGGTTCCCGGGTTCTCAGGTTCGCGTTCCACTGCACGGGCCGGCTGAAGCCGGCCCGTGAGTCCTACTCGGCGCGCAGAGCCACCATCGGATCCACCTTCAGGGCCCGGCGCGCGGGCACGTAGCTGGCCGCGAGCGCGACCGCGAGGACCCCCGCCGCGGCCGCGCCGAGGACCCATGGGTCGGTGGCGCTGACCTCGAAGAGCTGGGACGCGAGCACGCGGGTGAGCCCGACGGCGGCCAGCAGGCCGACGACGAGCCCGACGAGCGTGATGAGCAGGCCCTCCTGCAGCACCAGCCGCACGATCGAGCGCCCCTCGGCGCCCATGGCGATGCGGATGCCGAACTCGCGCGTCCGCTGGCCGACCGAGTACGACATGACGCCGTAGATGCCAACGACGGCGAGCAGCGCCGCGAGCACGGCGAACAGCTCGATGAGCGTGGACGACAGGCGCGGTCGCCGCGTGGACTCGGTCACCACCTGCCCCATCGTCCGCACGCTGGTGATCGGCAGGTCGGGATCCAGCTGGCGCACGACCTGGCGGACCGCGGGCACGAGGGCGAGCGGGTCGGCCGCGCTCGTGCGGACGACCACGTTCATGCCGCCGTAGGCCGCCTGGGCGTGCGGGAAGTACACCTCGGCGAGCGGCGCGCGGTCGAGCCTCGCCTGCCGCACGTTGGAGACGACGCCCACGATCTCGGCCCAGTCGCTCGTGAAGCCGCCCCGCAGGCGCTGGCCGATCGGGTCCGCGTCGGGGAAGAAGCGCTCCACCGCGGCCTGGTTGATCATGACCACGGGCGTGGACGCGTCCGTGTCCCGATCGGTGAACGTCCGGCCGCGCACCAGCGTGACGCCCATCGTCTTGAAGTAGTCGGTCGTCACGACGCGGTATTCGGCGAGCGGCTCCTGGCCCGCGGGCCACGGCGCGTGGCCCTCGATGGTGGGGACGCCGTTCCACCCCCAGCTGTCGAGCGGCAGGAGGTGGATCGCGCCGGCCGAACGCACGTCGGGCATGGCACGAAGGCGCGCCAGCAGGTCGTGGAAGAAGACGCGCACGGGCTCGTCCTGCTCGTACCGGGCCGACGTCAGGTCGAGCCGGAACGTCAGCAGATGGTCGACGCGGAGGCCCGTCTGCTGGTCCTGCAGCCGCGTGAGGCTCTTCGCCATCAGCCCGGCGCCGGCCACGAGCACCAGGGCCAGGGCCACCTCCACCACGACCAGCGCGCGGCTGACGCGGCGCGCGCGCGTGCCCGCCGACGTCCGCCCGCTGCCCTCGCGCAGCGCGGTGTTGGGGTTGGAGGCGGCCGCGTGGAAG
>CAZOTG010000367.1:0-2778 GCA_964582585.1 uncultured Chromatiaceae bacterium
AGAACACCCTGGCGCCAGCGATGCCGCCAGCGTGAAGCGGCGGGCGCTCCAGCGCTGGGAAAATGAAGGCGGAGAGCTTCCAAGCGGTCCGGGTTCCGGTCTGTCGAAGACGGCGAAGCGCTAGTATCACAAGCTAGTACGATGACACCTTGTTTGCAAAAGAATGTGGCTGGCAACTGACATTTCTGGCGCAAGCTCGCTCCCGCACCCAAGCAGGCAGGCGTAAGTTCGCATGAAAACCGCGATGGCCGGGCACGACGATTCGACCGTGACCATCCTGTTCGCGCTGGGCGCCAATGCGCTCATTGCGCTGGCCAAAGGCATCGCGGCGTGGGTAACCGGGTCGAGCGCGATGCTCGCCGAAGCCGTGCATTCGGTCGCGGACTGCGGCAATCAGGGACTGCTGCTGCTTGGATTGAAACGTTCGGCGCGACCGCCCGATGCCGACTATCCGCTGGGCCACGGACGCGCGATCTACTTCTGGTCGTTCATCGTCGCACTGATGCTGTTCAGCATGGGAGGCATGTTTTCCATCTACGAGGGCATGCACAAATTGGGCAGTGGCCGATCGCTCGAGGACCCGTGGATCGCGATCGCCGTGCTGGCCGTCAGCCTTGGCGCCGAATCGGTGTCGCTGTGGAAGGCCCTGAACCAGGTCAATGCGCTGCGCGGCGGCCAATCATTGTGGCGCTGGTTCCGCGAGACCCGGCGCAGCGAACTGCTGGTGGTTGTCGGCGAGGACATCGCCGCGACACTGGGTCTGAGCCTGGCATTGCTCGCCGTGGGAGCGGCGATGCTGACCGGCAATCCGGCCTACGACGCGCTCGGCAGTCTCGCGATCGGCGTGCTGCTGCTCGTAGTTGCAGCTTTGGTCGGCATCGAGGTCAAGGCCTTGCTGGTCGGGCAGAGCGCCGAGCCCGCGTTGCAGGAAGAGGTTCGCCGCTTTCTGCTTGAGCGCGAGGAGGTCGCCGAGGTGCTGAACCTGATCACGCTGCAGAACGGCGCCGATGTCGTCGTGGCCGTCAAGGCGCGGATGACCGAGGGCGTGTCTGCGCCGGCCTTGGTAGACGCGATCAACCGCTGCGAACGCGACTTGCGCGCCGCGTTTCCGCAGGTGCGCTGGCTGTTCTTCGAACCGGACGTGGAGAAATAGGCGGCATAAGCAGGGACCCGCGCCCGCGCGCAGCGCGGGTGCGACCGGCCGCGATTGCCGCCAGCCGCCGACAGCGGATACGCCGGAACCAACACAATCGATCGGAGCTGGAGCGGCATGAGCAGCGCCGGCACCACCGCTATGTGAGCTGGCGCACGGTAATCCGTCGCAGTCCTCCGGATTGCGCGCGCGTGTGTGCGGTACCGAACGGAAGTGGCTCGCGTCGAGGAGTAGCTTCGAAACCAGCGGCCAAAAGCTCATTTGAAAGTGAGGGAAAAGCAACAATGCAAACGAAGGTTCTTGCATTTGTATTGGCTGAGGGCGAAGGGACGCGATTTTTCCGCTGACGGCTGGGCACTCGAAGCCGGCACTGCCTTTATTAAATGGCTTCAGGATTGTGGATTTCGCGCTCAGCAATCTCACGCTGTCGCGTGTGGCGTTTGAATGGGTGCTGGCGCGCTCCGGCCAGCCGATTTGCCGCAAACTGCGGAAAGCAAACTGAACGCAACATAATCAAAGGAGTCCGAAATGTCCATTCAACTGAACGAAGAAAGCGGCGGCAGGATCCTCGTCGTTCATGTCATGGGGAAGCTTATCGAGGAGGACTACGCGCACTTCGTGCCTGAATTCGAGCGGCTCGTTCGGGAGCACGGAAAGTTGCGCTTGCTGTTCGATATGACCGGTTTTCACGGATGGGAAGCGGCTGCGGCTTGGGAAGATCTCAAGTTCGGCGTTAAACATTTCGCCGACATCGAGCGACTCGCGATGGTCGGGGAAAAGAAGTGGCAGCATGGCATGGCGACGTTCTGCAAGCCGTTTACAAAGGCGACGGTCCGCTACTTCGATCACGCCGACGCCGCCGAGGCGCGCAAGTGGTTGGCCGAAAGCTAGCGGAGCGCATTTCGCACTCGACACGGCCTCGCTGAGCATACTCGGCTTCGACCCCCATCACCCCGAGGTGGCGGCCATCACTTTGTGGAACGCCGCGTCAAGCGGAAAAAATGATACGCAATTACACCTTTTCCGCCGCAGCTTTTCTTGCGCAAACGCAAAGCGGCCGGGTGCCGATTGGCAAGAATGTGACATGGCATGCGCCAGACGGCGTCTGCCCGGCGCGGCGACGCCATGAACCTGGCTGGCGAGACCTCGCATCGGTGAGGCTCGCTGCCACCGGCTTTGCAGCGCCGTGGCAGGACCGATAGGTATGAGAGAAGAGAGCGATATGGCTGAAGTTGCGCTCAAGGCCAATGCGCCAAACCTCGGCGTGGTTGCCGCGGTGCGCGGCAGTGTGGTGGATATACGTTTCGATGGGCATTTGCCGCCCATCTACTCCCTGCTGCACGCGCAGGCCGGGGAAATTGTCATCGAGGTCCTGGCTCAGCTCGACGCGCGCCGCGTGCGCGGGATCGCGCTGACGCCCACGCAGGGGCTCGCGCGTGGCATGCCGGTTGAGGACACGGGCGGGCCGCTGAAAGCGCTGGTGGGCAAGGGAATCCTCTCGCGCATGTTCGACGTGTTCGGCAACGCCATCGACCGTGAAGCGGCGCCCACCGACGTACGCTGGCGTTCGGTGCATCGGGCGCCGCCGCCGCTGGGGCGGCGCTCCACCAAATCTGAAATCTTCG
>CAZOTG010000368.1:0-2766 GCA_964582585.1 uncultured Chromatiaceae bacterium
CCCCCGGGGCGCGCGTCCGTGCTCACGATACAGGCGGTGGTCCACCCCGCATTCGTCCAAGTAAAAGACGGTCCGGTCGTCAAACCTTTCCAGTTCGCGGCGGAAGAGCCACCGCTGCACCTCATTGCGCTCGCGATATTTGATGAGTTTTTTTTATCGTGAAGCCCAGTTGTAAACGGCGGTTGAAAACTGTAGTGGGGTCATGGGTGTGACGCGGCGGTCGAAAACCGTGGCACCTTCAACAACAATGAAGGATGTACACGGATATGGAACAATGGAGCGAGATACGCAGAAGAGTATTGGTGGAAGGGGTTAGTCGGCGGCAGATCATCCGGGAGACCGGACTGCATTGGGAGACGCTACAGAAGATCCTGGCGCATAGCGAACCGCCGGGCTACCGGCAAAATCGAAGACGACCGCGCAAGAAGCTGGGGGCGTATCTTCCGCGGATCGAAGCGATTCTGCACGAGGACCAAAGTTTACCCCGAAAACAACGACACACGGCCAAGCGGATTTGGGAGCGGTTACGGGAAGAGGGCTTCACCGGAGGTTACACCGTCGTGAAGGATGCCGTGCGAGAACTGACCCAGCGCCGGGCGGAGGTGTTTGTGCCGTTGATCCACCGGCCTGGGGAAGCACAGGTGGATTTCGGCGAGGCGCTGGTGAAGATGAACGGCCGGTTGCGCACGGTGGCGTTTATGGTGATGGCGCTGCCTTACAGCGATGCGGACTTCGTGATGGCCTTTGAGCGCGAATGCACGGAGACTTTTTGGGAAGGCCACGTGCAGGGGTTCGAGTTTTTCGGGGGCGTGCCCTGGCGCATCACCTACGACAACACCAAGATCGCGGTGGCGCAGATCGTGGGCGGGACCCAGGAGCGGCGCTTGACCCGCGGGTTTTGTCAGCTCAAGAGTCATTACCTGTTCAACCATCATTTCTGTCGTGTGGCCCGGGGCAATGAAAAGGGCGTGGTGGAAGGGCGGGTAAAGTACACGCGGCTCAACAGCTTTGTGCCCGTGCCGCAGGTGCGGGACTTTGCGGAGTTGAACGCGCACTTGCGCCAACGGTGTGTGGAGGATCGGCAGCGGCGGTTGCGTGGCCAGTCCGGCAGCAAGGAACAGCTGTTGTTGGAAGATCAAAAGGCTTTTCTCGCCTTGCCGGCGACGCCCTTTGCGGCGTGTCGACAGGTCTCCACGACGGTCAGCAGTCTGTCGTTGGTGCGGTTTGATGGGAACGATTACTCGGTGCCGGTGCAGTGGGCACACCATTCGGTGGTGGTCAAAGGCTACTGGCAGGAAGTGGTGCTCTGCGCCCAAGGTCAGGAGGTGGCCCGGCATGGACGGATCTGGGAGGACGAACAGGTTCGGTTTGAACCCCTGCATTATCTGGCGCTGCTGGAAAAGAAGCCGGGCGCGTTGGATCATGCCCGGCCCTTGGCCGGTTGGATCTTGCCGGAGTGTTTTGCGGTGTTGCGCCGGCGGTTGGAAAATGAACGGGCCGGGGAGGGCACCCGCGAATACATCAAGGTGCTGCGGTTGTTGGAAAAGCATCCTTTGCCCAAACTGCGACAGGCGGTGGAAGCGGCGTTGACGGTCGGGGCCATCACGCGAGATGCGGTGGCCCAGCTCCTCTTTCCCCAGGAGGACTGGCGGTTCACAGTGTTCTCGCTGGAGGGCTATCCCCACCTGCGGCACGTGTGCGTGGCCACTCCTGAACTCGGGCAATATCGGCAACTGTTGGGAGGGGTGCGATGAGCAAAGATCCTACCATCTTGTTGCTGGAACATCATCTCAAGGCGCTGAAGCTGCCGACGCTGCTGCGCGATTATGCCAGCGTGGCGGCCGTGTGCGCTCAAGAACGACGTGACTATCCGCAGTACCTGTTGCGGCTGACGGAACGGGAGTTGATTGATCGGGAGCGGCGGGCAACCGAGCGCCGGATCAAGGAGGCCCAGTTCCCGGTGATCAAGACCATCGACAGTTTTGACTTCGCGGCGCAGTCCTCGATCAACGAGCCGCTGGTGCGGGAGTTGTTGCGGGGGGAATACATCGGGAAGAAGGAAAACATCCTGTTGGTTGGCAATCCCGGCACGGGGAAGACGCACTTGGCTTCCGCGCTGGGCTTTGCCGCGTGCAGCCAAGGCAAACGGGTAAAGTTCACCACCACCACGGCGCTGGTAACCCAGCTGTTGGAGCAGCGGGAGAATCGCACGCTGCAACGCCTCTATAAACAACTGCAACGCCAGGACGTCCTGATCCTCGATGAACTCGGCTACGTGCCCTTCTCCAAAGCGGGGGCCGAGTTGCTGTTCGACGTCGTGGGGCGTGCCTACGAACAAACCAGTCTGATCGTGACGACCAACCTGCCATTTGAACAATGGACCGAAGTGTTGGGCAGTGAGCGGTTGACCGGCGCCCTGTTGGATCGGCTGACGCACCGGGTGCACATCCTGGAAGCCAATGGTCAAAGCTATCGGCTGCAAGACTCCAAACGCCGACTCCGACGCAAGTAAATCGACCGCCAGGGGCGCGAGCTGGTGGCTCGCAGCCCGCCCCCGGCTCGCTTTACCTCGCCGCCGGGGCTTTCGGACTTGACCCTCCGTCCCAGAGTTGTTTACTAGCCCCACGGGTGCCACACTATTGAACCGCCACCCGCTACGCTCTTCGACTGGCGTTTACACCTCCGGTCGGCAATTACGTGTTGCCGACAGAAACGCTTCGTGACATATAAAACCTGCGATTTATGCTAATGATACGGCGACCACCG
>CAZOTG010000369.1:0-2746 GCA_964582585.1 uncultured Chromatiaceae bacterium
AGGGCACGCGGGTCGGCGTTGCCGATGTCTTCGCTGGCCATGCGCAGCACCCGCCGCGCGATGTAGAGGGGATCGCAGCCACCGTCCAACATCCGCGCCAGCCAATACAGCGCCGCATCCGGAGCGGAACCGCGCACCGACTTGTGCAGCGCCGAGATCTGATCGTAGAAGGCCTCACCGCCCTTATCGAAGCGCCGCAACGTGCCGCCGGCCAGCACTTCCGCCAGCAAGGACTCGGTGATCTCATGCTCGCCCTGGGCGGCGGCGTATCCGGCGGCGATCTCCAGATAATTGAGGGCGCGCCGGGCGTCGCCGTCCGCCGCCGCGGCGATGCGGTCGCGAAGGGCCGCCTCGATCACCAAACCTTGACCGCCCAAGCCGCGCTCGCCGTCGTCCAGGGCGCGGTCTATCACCTGGCGCAATTCTTCCGCGGTGAGAGAGCGCAGCACGTAGACCCGCGCCCGGGACAGCAAGGCGTTATTGAGTTCGAAGGAAGGGTTTTCCGTAGTGGCGCCGATGAGGGTGACGGTGCCGTCTTCCACATAGGGGAGAAAAGCGTCCTGCTGTGCCTTGTTGAAGCGGTGTACTTCGTCCACGAACAGCACCGTGGCTCTGCTATGGGCGGCGCGCGCCTGCTTGGCTTGATCCACCGCGGCGCGCACTTCCTTTACCCCCGACAGCACGGCGGAGAGGCTGAGGAATTGTGCCTCGACGCGCCGGGCCATGAGCCGCGCCAGTGTGGTCTTGCCGGTGCCGGGCGGCCCCCACAGGATCATGGAATGGAGCCGGCCTTTTTCGATAGCGATGCGCAGGGGCTTGCCGGGACCCAACAGATGGCTCTGGCCGGCGAATTCATCGAGGTCGCGGGGACGCATGCGATCCGCCAGGGGTTGGCCGCTCAAATCCTGGACATTGAAGAGGTCGTCGCTCATATTTGCATAAAGCCATGAACCACGGAGGGCACGGAGAACACGGAGGTATTATTTTTACCCATCATTTCAGCGCAGGCTGAAAGCCAGTAGCCAAGCAACAGGACACCGTAACTTTTAAACACATAATAATTGTGATTTCATCTTCCAAATTTTTTTCTCCGTGTACTCCGTGCCCTCCGTGGTAAATCTCTTCTCTTCGCTTTACTCCCCGACCACGTCCACGCCGGGCGGCGGGGTGAACTCGAACAGCGAGGCCGCCAGCCGTGGGTTGTGTTGCAGATGGGAGAATTCCAGGCGGGTGGTCTGGCCGAAGTTGTCCTTCAGCACCATGACGCGCAGGTCATGGGCGTCGAAACCGAGACGCACCTGCTCGAAACTGGTGTCTTTGTCACGGGGCGTCAACTCCACCCACTGCAGATCGTCCTTGGCGCCGATCTCGGTGATGGTGAAATTGCGCTCCAATGCCTTGCTGCTGCTCAACAGCTGCGCCGGGGTGCTGCCCACCGCCTCGTCGAGCTTCTTCACCGTGACCTGTTCCAGTTCGCTGTCGTAGATCCACACCTTGGCGCCGTTGGCCACGATCAACTGGTGATAGGGCTTTTCGTAATCCCAGTGAAACTTGCCGGGGCGCTGGATGGCCAGCTTGCCCTGGGCCCGTTCCTTGATATGCATGTGCTGGTCGTAGACGGTCTGGGTGAAGTCGCCTTGCAGGGATTTCACTTCCTTGTAGAAGGCCTGCAGACGGTCGGTGGCAAGGCCGGCGTGGGCCCAAGGCATGGCCAAACAGCCCATCATCACCGTACTCCATATAATTCGCAGATAAGGTTTCATCATCGTCGTAGCGTGCGCCATGCGCACGGATTTGTCCTCTGAGAATGGATCGTGAGCATGGCGCACGCTACACATGGGATTAGCGCCTTCGCGTCTTTGCGTTGGGTGTTTTCTCTCAATCTTCCACCGGCGCCGGCGCCAGGACTTCGCGCATGCCGTTGGCCTGCAGGGGACCGACCACCCCGGCGCGCTCCATCTGCTCGACCATGCGCGCCGCACGGTTATAGCCGATCTTGAAGCGGCGCTGCACCGCGGATACCGAGGCACGGCGACTCTCCGTCACCAGCGACACCGCCTGATCATAGAGGGGATCGCTCTCGATATCATCGCCACCCTCGCCGAGGAAGCCCCCGGGACCCGCCTCGCCGTCACCGCCCTCTCCCGCCAATATCTCTTCCAGATAATGGGGTTGACCCTTCTCCTTGAGGGCGGCCGCTACCTTGTGCACCTCCTGATCGGCCACGAAGGCGCCGTGTACCCGCACCGGCACGCCGGTGCCCGGCGCCATATACAGCATATCGCCGTGCCCCAGCAATTGCTCGGCGCCCATCTGATCGAGGATGGTGCGGGAGTCGATGCGCGATGAAACCTGGAAGGCGATGCGGGTGGGGATGTTGGCCTTGATCAAGCCGGTGATGACGTCCACCGAGGGCCGCTGGGTCGCCAGCACCAGATGGATGCCCGCGGCCCGCGCCTTTTGCGCCAGGCGGGCGATGAGTTCCTCCACCTTCTTGCCCACCAGCATCATCATGTCGGCCAGTTCGTCGATGACCACCACGATGAAGGGCAGATGATCCAGGCTGGGTGCGGTCTGCCCTTCCTCGGGCTTGAAGAAGGGGTCCGGAATGGGTTGACCCGCTTCGGCGGCGTCTTTGACCTTGCGGTTATAGCCGGCGATGTTGCGCACCCCCAGGGCCGACATCAGCCGATAGCGGCGATCCATCTCCGCCACGCACCAGCGCAGCGCATTGGCCGCCTCCTTC
>CAZOTG010000370.1:0-2744 GCA_964582585.1 uncultured Chromatiaceae bacterium
AATTCGTCCTCGTCATTTCGAGCGACACCCATGGTGTCATTTCGAGCGCAGCGAGAAATCTTGCATCTCGGTGATATAATAGAAGCCCACAGCAAAGATTTCTCGCTAACGCTCGAAATGACAAATTAATCAGAGCTTCCCTAACGAACGTCCAACAACTCCACATCGAACACCAAGGTCGCATTCGGGGGAATCACACCACCCGCGCCACGCGAACCGTAGCCCAGCTCCGGCGGAATGATCAAGGTCCGCCGGCCGCCGACCTTCATGCCCGCCACGCCCTGGTCCCAGCCCTTGATCACGCGCCCCGCGCCGAGAGCAAAGTCGAACGCCTCACCGCGATCACGGGAACTATCGAATTTCTTCCCTTTATGGTCGGGCGCGGCCTCGTCGTAGAGCCAACCGGTATAGTGCACGAAAACGGTCTTCCCCGTCGTCGCCTCATCGCCTGCGCCCACGACCACATCGTTCTTGATCAACTCCGACACGCCACTCGCATTCATACCAGACTCCTTATTGTATTCATTCGACTTGGAACAACCGTTCACCGCAAACAGGACTGCGATCAAGACCACAGCCAGCGGAATAAAAAGAAAGCGATTCATCGCTTACTACCTCCCCAATGTAGGACGGAAACGCGCAGCGGGTTCCGCCAAACGTTGCGCAGCAATCTACCCCATCTGTCATTTCGAGCGCAGCGAGAAATCTTATCCGTCATTCCGGCGATTACCCTGAAGGGCATAAATACCCTGAAGGGCATAAAAGCCGGAATCCAGGAAGTTAAAATGTTGAGAGAAACACATACCTCTATCAATTGCCCAAACCCCAATTCCAGGATTTTACCGGTTGCCTGCCGGACAGGCCGAATATCTCCAGTTCCAGCTCCGGAAGGCTCAGGATGGCACAAGTGTGGTTGAATCGGGTACTGCCGGGATTAATCACCAGCGTGTTGCCAATCCGCTCGCAAAACACCTGATGGGTATGACCGACCAGCAGCACATCATGTTCAAACCCCTGCAGGCGCTGCCTCCAGGACTCCCTGGCGTCTTCGATGATATTGCCTTCAAGATCCAGCAATCTGATACCGTCCATCGTCGAATCCGGCGGACTGGCATGCACCATGTAGAGACGCTTGCCTTCAATCGTCAGTTGTAAAACCCGGGGCAGAGACCCGAACCAGCGACGGGTTTGCGTCTCTTCCGCATCCGCGTGATCTTCCAGGTACCAGATTTCATGATTGCCCAGAATCCCCTGACAGCCATGGTCAATCAGCAATGCCACGGTATCTTCAAGGTCCTCGCCATAACCGGCGATATCGCCAAGGCAGAAAATGTCGTCGACACCCTGCGACTTGAAAACCGCCAGTGCCTCCACCACCGGTTCAGGGGTGGCGTGTACATCGCTGATCAGGCCGATTCGTGTAGACATGGTTAATAAATGAAAGTGGTCTGTCCCTTATTATTCGACAGATCTTAAACTGTCATTCCGGCTCACCCAATGTAGGGCGGAAACGCGAAGCGTGTTCCGCCAAGCGTTGCGCAGCAACACCACCCCACTGTCATTCCGACCATCAACTTTGTCATTTCGAGCATAGCGAGAAATCTTGCTTCGTCATTTCGACCATCGACTTTGTCATTTCGAGCGTAGCGAGAAATCTTGCTTCATCATTACGGCGAATTCCCTGAAGGGTATAAATACCCTAAAGGGCACAAGAGCCGGAATCCAGGCATTTAAAAATAAAAACACAACAAAACTTCATCCCCACCCTACCCCGGCCGCCGCAACAAATCCACCCGGATCGGCATCAAGAAATGCGCCCCCTCATCCCCGACATGCTGCTCAAACCGCTCCTTCACCAACCCATACACCTCATCACTCAAATTGTGCCGGGTGTGCGTTGCCTTGAGAATCTTGTTTTCAAAATCCGCAAAGCTATCGAACTTCGACGGCGCATTGAAAAAGACCTCATCCATTAAATCAAACAAGCCCTCCCCAACCGCCTTTTTTACCGCATTGAAGGCCGCCTCACGCACCAGACTCTCATCGTGAAACAAGCGCAGGATTTCATTAAACGCCCCGGCAAAGATCGGCTCGGAGATATAGGCCAGGCCGCCCGGCTTCAAAACCCGGTTGATTTCCCGCATCGCCACATCCATCTGATCCAAAGGCACATGGTGCAGGGACTTGAACATCAACACCACGTCCACCGTCGCATCCTCCAGCGGGATTGCCTGCGCACCGGCCAGGTCAAACGTCACATTGGGCAAATCCGCAATCTGCAGGTTATTGGCATGGGCGATTTCATCGACTTCCAATGCCGTAATCTTCCGATTCGCGCCCGCGCTCGCGATATCGCGGGTAATGATCGCACTGCCACAACCCAACTCCAGGATGTGCCTGTCGTCCAGCACCAACAACTGATTGTAGATATCCGCCTCAGGACAGCTCCTTTCAATCTGATCTACCGCAATTCTCATAATGAACCTCATGCTTCATACACTAATGTTTAATGGGGGACGGCAAAGGGAGACCAATTTGTTTGGTGCACCTATTTTATTGTTTTCAATAGACAGAATTTGCGACAAAACTACTCAACTTTTATAGGAACTGCCCACCTGATATCCTTTACGGATGGATTTCCCTTAAAACTTTTGCTATTATTATATGCTTAATTCTTATCAAAATTCTTGGTAATTATGCTTACTTAAAAAGGTACATAAATGTCCTATCAGAAGCATATTTTA
>CAZOTG010000371.1:0-2735 GCA_964582585.1 uncultured Chromatiaceae bacterium
GTTGGTCTGGTATATATCAAGCGTAATTTTTTGATGGTTGAAGTTCAGCTCAAGCGCCATGTGGTAGAGGGGGTATTTCGTTTGACACAGAGCCTCGAGCCGGAGAATTTCAAGGACCAGCCTAAAGGTGAGGAGCTACCCTGACGATCCAGCCCGGATCAAACTGTGAAATTTTCAGTTACCATAATAAGGAATAACTATGTCCCTTCGCCCCCATCAATATGTGATTATCCTCGCGCTATTTTTTGTGTCGATTTCCGCCATCGGCGATGAGATCGAAACAAGAAGTTTCCCGCTCCCCAATCACGGAAGCATTGAACTGAAGGTTCCGAAATCGTGGCAAAGTAAGATATCACAACCCCCAAATGATCTCCCGCCGACCATCGTATTTTCTTCGCAGGACCCTCTAGCATTCCAGGTATTGTTGACCACATTATGGGCCGCGAGGCCGAGCATAGCATTACCCGGGCCCGCACAATTGAAGAAAATTACTGCGGAGATGATTGAAAAAGTGGGTCCGCAAGCCGTAGAGAGGGAAATCCCCATAAAGGAACTAAAGGGCGAATCAACGGTGGGATACTACTATTCCATTACCGATAAGGCGCCGAAGCCGGACGAATATAAGTATATGACTCAAGGCATACTCCGCCTTGGCGAGCTCACAACGACGTTTACTATACTCACTAACGACGGATCGGAAAATATCGCCGATGAAACAATAGCCATGCTGGAGTCAGCCACCCATACGCCGAATGAGCTTTCATCGTCGCAGAGTGGCGCTGGCCCGATTCGGGCAGATGGCATCCAGATAGATCAACGGGGCAATGACTATGTACTGACTGTGCCGGTGAGCAACATCATCCTAAACATTCCAAAAGGTGATTTTGTGCTATCCACGCCGCCCATCGTTAAGGGCAGCACCGCAAATCCGAGATACTTCTACTCTGAAGACAATAGTTCCGGCATCATTCTCTCTGGATGGTTTGAGCCCAGCGAACGGTTTACGGGTGTAAAGGAGCCCTCCGTGGCAAAGCTCGGAGATATGGTGCTCACCCATTCGAATGTCGTCTTCGGAAAGGTCGGGGCTTGGAAGACCGTGGCCTACGACACACCGACCCCGATCCCGACCATCGTCAATGCGAACCTGCAGGCTCACTTAGTTCAAGCGGGTACGTGGGTCGAGCTTCATTTGTCAGCCCATCAAGATCGCCCTATATCTGAGCAGCGAGACCTGCTTGCAAAGATAATTCAATCCATTCGGATTCAAGAAAAGAATTAAAACAGCGTAAAACCCGGCCTCCCCCGTAGGAATAATCGGGGTCATACCAGACTTTTTCCTCATATTCGCAACAACTGCGCTCTGAGCATAATTTGCCCGTTGTTCATAGACCAGGGCTTTGTGATAGCCCCCTCTTCCTCCTCACTTTTTCCAAGGCATTGCCAGTGATCCATTAAAGGTGGGGTCGGAGCCAGTTTCCGCCTTTGGCTATGGGGGAAATTATTGGTAATCATATGAAAATCCCGCATTGCCCTGGATATTTGTAAATCCATAGCGAAAGCTGCCCGCAGGCGGCCATTAAATAAAAATGGAGAAAAGTCGCTATCTGTGATCAATACAACTTTGATGAGATAAGTTAATGCATTGGACGCTCTGTTAGGCGATGTGACTACATTCAGCTGCGCTTTTGGTCAAGCCATTTGTAGTTATAAGTGAAGTCTCAATATTTAACGATAATTGGTATCCATTGTCGCAATGCGATATGGAAATATTTTAAATACTTCCTCTCTGACCCGGCTTTGTTCGAGGCTGGATAATCACGAATGGCGGGTCACATACAAACGAAAGGGTGATTAGAGAATGTATTCTCAAGAACCATTTAGATATTTCCGGAATTCACTGGGTATTATCGCTCTGATTATTACCCTTGTTTCGAGTTTAATTTTTCAAGCGACCGCCGCAGGAAGCGCAGCCCCACTACCTAAGAACACCGTTGGGTACAAAAAATATCATGTGCATTACGACTTAAACGCCGACGGCACGTACACTGAATTGGGTGAAATCATAATATCTGTGCTTACAGAGCAGGGCGTCCGATTTTCTAAACGGATGCCCTTTGGAATACCAAATGTTCCCAATGATAAGACCAAAAGGGATATAGAGATACTTAAGGCCTACACGCTTAAGAAAAGCGGTGAACATATTGATGCCATTGTGGTGCACCAAGAGGAAAGCTCACAGACTGATAATAACAACGGTTTAGCAATACCGCATGTTGCTTTCCAGGGAGTGAAGGTAGGAGACGCCTTGGTCGTGTCATACCAGGCCGTGCAGAGAGAACCGGAATTAGCCAATGGCATTATTATTAATGAAATTTTTCCAACTTATATGGAGTATGACGATGCAATAATAAGCGTCAATGCTCCATCATCCCTTCACTTGCGCATTGAAACTGTTGGAGTCGGGAAGGGCGAGAGTACAGAGGCCAATCACATCCAACAATTGGTTTGGAAATACCAAAATAAAGAACCTGAGAGCTATCAGGCAATCCAGCCACAGCCATCCCTTTCGTTCAATAGTATCCATATTTCATCTTATAAGGACCGCGCAGCAGAAATGGATGCTGTACGTACGATATTGCCACCTCCACCTATACCTGCGAGTCAGCGAATAAAAACTAAAATGGATGGTGAACTTCCTCTAGCTGATAAGGCCATGAACGGGGGTGTACCAAAAT
>CAZOTG010000372.1:0-2726 GCA_964582585.1 uncultured Chromatiaceae bacterium
TGGTGCAGCCCAGCAGCGGACGGCCGTACTTGTTCATGATGTCGCGCTCGACCTGAATACCCTGGGGCGGGCCGCCGCAGGTCTTCACATAGGCGATGGGGAAGTGCACGTCCTCGAGGCGCAGGGCGCGGAGGGCCTTGAAGCCGAACACGTTGCCCACCAGGGAGGTGAACACGTTGACCACGGAACCTTCTTCGAACAGGTCGATGGGGTAGGCGACGAAGGCGTAGAAACAGGTGTCGTCGCCGGGCACGTCTTCGATGCGGTAGGCGCGGCCCTTGTAGTGGTCGAGGTTGGTCAGCAGGTCGGTCCATACCGTGGTCCAGGTACCGGTGGAGGATTCGGCGGCTACGGCAGCGGCGATCTCTTCACGGGGGACGCCCGCCTGCGGGGTGATCTTGAAGCAGGCCAGGATATCGGTTTCTGACGGGGTGTAATCCGGCATCCAGTAGGTTTCGCGGTATTCCTTGACGCCCGCGTTGTAGGTCTTGGTTTTTCCTGACATTTTATAGTCTCCTTGGGGTTTGTTAAGCCTCTGCCTAGTGGTCCGCCCCGCTACCGGGGTGATTTCTTGAAAACTGATGGGGAATTATAGGGGGCTATCGCATAAAGTAAATTAAATAATTATAATGTTTACCATAAAGTAATACTTATGGTTTGAGCCTATGCACCTCACTCTGCGCCAATTGAAGGTCTTCGAGGCCGTGGCCCGCCACAGCAGCTATACCCGCGCCGCCGAGGAATTGCACCTGACTCAGCCGGCTGTGTCCATGCAGATCAAGCAGTTGGAGGAGAACGCGGGGCTGGCGCTGTTCGAGCAGCTGGGGAAAAAGATTTACCTCACCCCGGCCGGCCAGGAGATGCATCACTACTGCCGCGCCATCGCCCAGCAGTTGGACGAGGTGGACCGGGTCATGGAGGAGATGAAGGGAATGAAGCGCGGGCGGCTGGTGATCGCCGTGGCCAGTACCGCCAACTACTTCGCGCCGCGGCTGCTGGCGACCTTCAGCCAACGTCATCCCCGTATCACCATCAGCCTGGACGTGACCAATCGCGAGGGCCTGCTGGAACATCTCGATGCCAACGATACCGATATGGTGGTCATGGGCCGGCCGCCGGAGGGTCTTGATCTGGTGGCCGAGCCCTTCACGGAAAATCCCCTGGTGGTGATCGCCCCGCCGGATCACCCCCTGGCGGCCACCGAGCGTATCCCCCTGGAATGGCTGCAGCAGGAGACCTTCGTGGTGCGCGAGCGGGGCTCGGGAACGCGTACCGCCATGGAGCGTTTTTTCGCGGAGAAGGGGATACGCCTGTCCACGGGCATGGAGATGAGCAGCAACGAGGCGATCAAACAGGCGGTGCAGGCGGGACTGGGCCTGGGCATCGTCTCCATCCATACCCTGGAGTTGGAGCTGGAAACCCATCGCCTGGCGGTGTTGGATGTGGAGTCCTTCCCCATCCTGCGTCATTGGTATGTGGTGCACCGCCAGGGCAAGCGGCTCTCGCCGGTGGCGCAGCTATTCAAGGAATTCGTGGTCAATGAGGCGCGAGGTCTGTTGAAGGTCCCGGCATAACGGCCGCGAACCGCCCGCCTGTGGGTGGTTGACCTGATGCGGCGGGGGGCCTAGAGTGCCAATCCGGCGGTGCTGAGGGGTCGCGCAGAGCGGGGGGCCCTTACCATCGGGCGGCGAAAGAGCGATAATAACAAGCTCGCTGCGGCGGGTCCGAAGCCGCCGCGACAGTCTGTGCGACAACATCAATAACATGCCGAGATCTTCTCAAGCACGGGAACGGTTGATCAGTGGAGGTGGAGATGGATAAGCAATTTGCACGTATCCTCATGTTGAGCGTCTTATTGCCCGCCGGGGCGGCGCTGGCCGAAGCGATTCAACATGAGCATGTTACTTTCACCGCCTTGGATCGGAGCGGCATGTCGGAACTGGCGGCCACGCCACACACCGCTTTGGCGCGCAAGCCGACCTCCGATGTGCGGCAGGTGGCGACCACTGCCGATGCCCATGACCAGCGGACTCAACATGCGGCACCCCGCGGCGCGGCTACGTCGGGCGGGGAATTTTAGCCTGGCCTCCGGGTCATAACGGGAACATAAAACTCAAACGGCGTTTTGAAAGGGCGGATCATGCACGACATAGCGAACAACCACGGCGGTATCACCTGGGTAATCGGGATATTCTTTTGGGTGATGATACTGGTCGGCGTCGTGGTATTCGTCAGATCCGCCTTCAGGGGCTCCGATAAATAGGGGCTAAGCAGAGCCATGTATGGCTTTCATACCAAACTCTCGGGTTCGTTCGATGAGGCCGTGACCAAAGTCACCGAGATGATCAAATCCCTGTCCAAGCCGGTTTCCGGTAAGGAAGAGATCTCCCAGGTTGGCACCATTTCCGCCAACAACGACAAGGAGATCGGCGACCTGATCGCCGAGGCGATGGAAAAAGTCGGCAAAGACGGCGTCATCACAGTCGAGGAATCCAAGTCGGCCGAAACGATGCTCGACGTTGTCGAAGGCATGCAGTTCGACCGCGGCTACGTGTCGCCCTATTTCGTGACCAACCCCGACAACATGGAAGCGGTTCTCGAAGATCCGCTCATCCTGATCCACGACAAAAAGATCTCCGGCATGAAGGACCTTCTCCCGATTCTGGAGAAAGTCGCCCAGGCCGGCCGTCCGCTGATGATTATCTCCGAGGATGTCGAAGGCGAAG
>CAZOTG010000373.1:0-2719 GCA_964582585.1 uncultured Chromatiaceae bacterium
CAATGCGCTTGGAGAATGGCACCCCGGGTCCCGTAGGCGGCGCCGAGCATCGCAGTCGGGCTGGGAGGAGAGCGAGTTCTGTTTGAGTCCCTGGCGCCGTAGGCGCTAGGGGCGAGTTAACGAGCGGCCCAGTCCGGCGAGAAGCGCAGGGGACTCCGCGTAGCGGAGCGCCGGCTTCGGGCGGCCTTTTCTTTAGGTACTTTCTTTTGGCCGCGCAAAAGAAAGTACCTCGCCCGCGGCGCGAAAGGCCGCCCCAAATCAATCCGTCCCCGCAGGGGACTCCTCTTCCACACCAAACACCCCGCGCAACCACCAATGCCCTGTGCGCCCCCCCAACATCTGCGTTACACTCAACACCACACCCAGAACAAGCCACGCAAGGCAAACCTATGTCACTGCTCATGGCCCTCATGTTCCTGTTGGCCGGCATCCTCTGCATCAACCGGCCGACGCTCATCGTCAAGTGGATCGCCGCCATGCTCAAGAGCGGCGGCTTTCCCGGCGAACCGGCATGGCTGCAAGGCCGCGGCATCGTGTTCTTCATCCGCCTCATGGGTTTCCTGGCCCTGATCAACGCCGTCATGTATTTCTACCTGGCGCAAAACGGCCAGCCCGCTCTCCCCGACTGAGCGGCAAGGCCTTGCCACGGCGATTCCGCCCATCGCCAGCCGTTGCCGCCTCTCCGGAATCCCACTCCCTCCATAAAAATTCATCTTCATGATTCGCTCGCAAAACGTACAGTAAGTTACTGAAATTACTATCGCCCTATTCTCGCCAAAGGAAGGGGCCGCCGGCACGGGCGGTCAGGCACAGAAATTGCCCTATCGTCATGAGACAACGTAGCGGGCCATAACATGAAACGGATCACCAACACACGCAAATCCACACTCATCGGGCTGCTGGGCGGCATCATCGTCCTGGGGCTCTCGGCGTTGATTTCCCATCAGAACCTGCTGGCACTGTTCAACCTGCCCGGCTTGATCATGGTGCTGGGCGGAACCCTGATGGCCACCTTCGTCAGCCGTCCCGTGCGCGACGTAATCGACGCCATCAAGGGCTTGCGACAATTGATGCACGACAAACCCATCGAGGTGGAAAACGAGGTCCATCATCTGTTGAATATTGCGCAGTGGTATCGCCTCGGCAATCTCTACGCGGCGGAACAGGCCGTCGCCCAGGTCGAAAACCCCTTGCTTCGCGCAGGCGCGCAACTGGTACTCGATCAGGAACCGATCCACGACATCGTCAAGACTTTGCAGTGGCGCATCGCCGGGGTACGCACCAAGGAGCAGGGCGACGCCAACATCTTGCGCACCATGGCGGGCTTCGCCCCGGCCTTCGGCATGCTGGGCACCCTGTTCGGCCTGATGCAGATGTTGAACACCCTGGGCGCGGCGGGCCTCTCGGAAATCGGCGCCAGTATGTCGTTCGCCTTGATCACCACCCTCTACGGCCTGGTGCTGGCCAACATGGTCTTCAAGCCCCTGGCGATGAAAATGGAACGGCACAGCCAACACCACATAATGGCCATGAACTTCATCCTGGAAGGCATCATGCTGCTGCATCAACGCCGTCACCCCATGATCATCAAGGAGGCCTTGGACATGTACACGACGCAACTCGAAACGGCCAGCAAAACCCCGGTCTCCCTGGCTAGGGCCGCCTGAGACCGCGTGGATCATGGGTGTTGCGAACAGCAAAGCGCCGGCGGCGAACCATTACCCCGATCTCAATCTGGCCGGTCCCAGCGAATCCGATCCCACCGAAGAAAAGGAGAGCGGCTGGCTCATCAGCTTCGTCGATATCCTCACCCTGCTGCTGACCTTGTTCGTATTGTTGCTGGCCTTCAATCAGATCTCCCAGCGGGAGCAGCCCCGTCATACCACGCCTCCGGCGCCGACAC
This sequence comes from uncultured Chromatiaceae bacterium, assembly GCA_964582585.1. Taxonomy (GTDB): domain Bacteria; phylum Pseudomonadota; class Gammaproteobacteria; order DRLM01; family DRLM01; genus JARRQJ01. Next base: position 1,904 of record CAZOTG010000373.1, read on the forward strand.
CCGCCGCAACCCTTGTCCATGACAACCTACCGCCGCAACAGGCCCCAACCGCCGAACCCTCAGCGGATTTCACAATCCCACAAGACATCCGGGACAAGGTGGAAATGCTCACCACCTCCAACGAGGTCAATCTTGTCATCAAGGACGACGTGCTGTTCGACGAAGGCAGCCCCGATCTCAAAGCGACGGGCGCAGCGGTGCTGGAACGCATCGCCCAGCTGCTCGACCAAAACAACTACCCGGTCTCCGTAGAGGGCCACACCGACAACATCCCCATCCACACCGCACAATTCCCCTCCAACTGGGAACTGTCCACCTTCCGCGCCACCACCGTCACCCGCTACTTTATCGACCACGGCATCGCCGTCGACCGCCTCCGCGCCATCGGCTACGCCGACACCCATCCCATCGCCGACAATGGCACCGCCGCGGGTCGCGCCCGCAACCGCCGCGTGTCACTGGTGATCCATGTCAATGAATCACCCACCGCAACCCGGCCCGCTGCGAAAAATCCCGACAAATCGCCCAGCGGCAGCTAAAATTAATCCGTCAGTCTTTTTTTCGACCGCTTGCCCAAGACTCGTTGACATGAACCAAGCATGATTTGGTTTGTCTCCAGAAGTAGGTACGAGCGATAAACCTGCTTGCACCCGCTACGGGCGCCAAAAACCATAAGGAGGATATGGAAATGAATAAGATGCTGATCGTCATATTTACGGCATGCTTAATGCTCACGGCATGCGGCAAAGGTAACAACTCCGCCAGCATGAGCGGCGACGCCGGCATGAAAGGCGGTGGTTCGATCGACATCATGAG
>CAZOTG010000374.1:0-2716 GCA_964582585.1 uncultured Chromatiaceae bacterium
AAGGGAGTTCCCGGCTTATAGACGTAGGCACGAATCGGGGGATCATAGGGTTCCCCTGTCTTCGGATCCTTTTTCAGAATGACCGTAATCGGCTTGCCTGAGCCGTTCAGCGTGGGGTCTTCATAGCTGAAGCCAATGACGCGTCCATTGGAAAGCGATTTATCCAGACCCACCCATGTCGATTCCGCAGACCGGAAGTCAAAGCTCGGGAGCATGAGGGTAATTGTCATGGACAACCCCAGCATTCCACCGACACCGGCCGCACCTAGCTTATATTGCCTGAATGCCACTTAATATCCTCCCCTGGTTACTCCCCCCGCTTTCGCGGGGGGCTACTCTCAGACTGGCGCTTTCACCCAGCCTTGGCCTTATTCTAATTTACAGCAACCTTGCTCGATTAGCGCTCGTATGCCATCTCATGCGCATACCGGCCTTTGGGCACCACTGTCCCTTCGCGGGCGGTCATGTACATGTTGTAGAGCCAGACCATGTTGCCGGTGAACACCATGGTGCCACCCACCCAGCGGGCAATCATGTAAGGGTGCTCGGCGATCACGACATCGATGTAGGGCACCTCGTAGATCTTGCCCGCGCCCTGGATCAGACCGGCAATGGTCATGGAGATCCAGTAGGTGCAGAAGCCGATGATCACGAACCAGTAGTGGAAATTACCCAGCGCCAGAGAGTATAGCTTTCTCCTCAGCATCTGCTGCAGACCGAAGTAGACGGCCGCGATTTCCAGGAAGGTCGACATCCCCAGCAACGCCAAGTGGGCATGGGCCACGATCCAGCCGGTCCCATGGATGTACCAGTTGATGGCACGAGTCTGCTGGAAGCCGCCCTGCATGTTGAGGGGGATGGCCAGTAGTACGCCGGTGATGGTGAACTTGATCTCAAGATTCTCCACGAACATGCTCCAGCGACCTTTCATGGTCAGGAGGATGTTGGCGACAAAGGCGATTGCCGGGATCAGGATCAGCACGCCTTCCACCGAGGCAAAGGACTTCAGCCACTCCGGCAGCGGTGCTGACAGGAGGTGGTGAGATGCCGGGGTGGAGTAGAAGGCGATGATCGACCAAAAGTGCAGATGGCCGATACGATGCGAATACAGCGGATTGCCCGTTACCTTGGGAATCATGTAGTAGGCGATCGCCGCCGCCACCGGGGTGATCCATAAGCCCAGCACGTTGTGGGCGAACCAGAACGTCAAATAGGCTTCGGTGAGACCGGTCAGGTTGAACATCTCAGCGGATTGACCGACGGTGAACACCACGATGAGCATGAAGATACAGGCACCGAAGAACCAGTTGGTGATGTAGATACCTTGGGTTCGCCGATGGGCTATGGTCATCCACACATTTATGCCGACTGGAAGCAGGACGCCCAGGATAATCACCAGGTCGATAGGCCAAATCAGGTCAGAGTACTCGCGACCGGAGGTGATGCCCATCCACAGCAGGATCAATCCTAAGCTGAGGCCGACGTTCCAGAGGAAGGCGGTCCACAGACCCAGTTTCTCCGACCACAGCTTGGTGTTGCCCAAGGCCGGGGTCATATACATGAACGTCATGACGAATGCCATGGATATCCAGCTCAGGATCACCGCCAGCACGTGCACTTGACGCATGTGGCCGAAGGCGAACATTTCCACCCCGGTCACAAAGTCAGGAAATGCCAACTTCGCGGCGTTGAAGGATCCCAAGCCGGTCCCGATTACAAACCAAAAGATTGACGAAAAACCGAAGAATATCGTTGCGCTACCTGGCGGGATATCCTCGTTTTTCGCGAAGAGATATTTTAGCAGCATGACAGTAACCTCTCCCTAAATTAGCTTTAAAATTCCAAACCGAGATACAGAAAACCGACGCCGCGCCCTAGGACTCGGTCTGTTTGTTTAAGATATACCATGCGAACCACATACTTGAGAAAGCCAATACTATGCAAAAGGTACTAGCAACTGCGGCCATGTCTTACCCTCCTCTTTCTTTTTCCAAGCTTCAATAAAACTTAAAAGCTTACCAAGCGGTATTATCCCGCTGCGACTCGATTTGGCCATGCTTTATCATCGCCAGCAGGGTGATGATCGAGAATGCCAGCCCAAAGGCGAGCATCATGCCGTTCACAAAGCCCGAGAACGTAGAAGGAACATAGGACTCATTCATCCAACCACCCCAACTCGCGTAACCGCCGCGACCCACAGCGCACATCACTGCGGCGCCGAACACGCTGCCGTTACCCATACCCGTTGTGAATGCCGGAATTAAAAGAAAGAAGAACAACCGACCAAAGGTAAGCTTATTTTTCATCGTACCCCCCGTCCCTACTGAGAATTGAATTACCTATACCGCTCAATGCATAGCTGTTTTTTTTGCCCCGAGCGACATTACCTGCAACTCTGGTTGCGAAAACATACACCCCTCCGATAACTTCGTCAACACTAGTTTCGCACTATTTTTACTCTACTAATCCGAGTGTTTTTATCGGTGAATCTTGACTGCAATGCAGTGAATTCTCGCGCCAAACCTCGGTTCTGGGCCAGCGCCAAAAAGGGGTTCCAGAGAATCCCCGGATAAAATAATTGAGTTTTATACGCTTTTTAGGCTTGACTCCAATCGCGGGTGTTCTGCCCCACTGTGTGGCAAGCGTAATATTTTGACGCCCCCCTCTTTTCCCCGTCCATTCCTGCTGGTTAGAACTAGTTTTTTGAGTTGAATGA
>CAZOTG010000375.1:0-2701 GCA_964582585.1 uncultured Chromatiaceae bacterium
CTATTGACTTCAGGGGGTTGTTGACTGCCATGGCTATTCGCGAGTACGTGGCAATGTGAGCTGTTGCGGATTTTATTCCAGACATCCCTCCCTACCGTCGGAAACCGGGGCCGCATTCTAATTAACTTCAACTGGACTCCATGCGAATTTAGCCCTTACTTGCGCATCGCCTTTTGGTAATGATAATCCGTTAACGATGGTAGGTTGGCAGGTTCCGGGCGGCACGTGCCGGTTCATCGTGGGATGATAGCTGGCGTGACTAACCCGCGAGGATTTTTTTCGTCCCTCGCCGCTGCCTTGGTGTGATGTTGGGTACCGATGCTCGAACGACAGTCGTTTCAAGAGTACCGTCAGGATAACAGTAGCGGCCAGTTTCTGACGCCGGCGTATTTCTATGAGGTTGCGAAGCGACGGGCGTTCTATTTTGCGATCCCGTTCCTGCTCATACTCGCCATTGGATCTTTCCTTACTGTCGCGTGGCCCGCGAAATATCTTGCCCACGGCACGATACTTGTCGAGTCTCAGGAGATTCCCAAGGATCTTGTTCGACCCACCGTCGCTGCCCTTGCGAATGACCGCATTCGCGTTATCGAGCAGCGCATCATGACCAGAGATAACCTGCTGACGCTTGCAAGAAAATTCCAATTATCTCCCGGTTGGCGGGAGCGGTTATCGGGAACCGAAATTGTCGATTTCGTCCGCAAGCGAGCGGTAATAAAGCCGTCTGAACTCAAGCTCCAAGGTCAGCGAAAAGACGCTATAGCCTTTACAGTCGGCTTTGAATACGAGCAGCCTGTTGTCGCAGCGAAGGTGGCAAATGAATTGCTCACCATGATTCTCAGAGAGGATGTCCGTTCACGAACCGCATTCGCGAGCGAAACAACGAGGTTCCTTGCCAAAGAAGTTAAGAGATTGGAGGCTCAGCTTGCGGCGAACGATACGCAAATTGCGGCGCACAAGCAGGCGCGCATGGACGCCCTCACCGACACATCAGTATTGGACGATGGAAAAGGACTTGCCGCGCTCAGGGCACAACTTCTTCTGCTGAGTGCGACGTATTCAAACTCACATCCCGATATTGTGGCGCTGAAGCGGAAGATCAGGGCCCTAGAGAGATCTGCTGACACGAAGAATGCAAAGGCGGATGCGCCCGAAACGCAAACTGCTACTGACTCGACAGCCACCGCCTCGACAAATGCAAGACCACTGGGACTCGATGCGCTTCAAACACAAAGGCTAAGTTTAAAGGACGAATTGAATAGGGCCACGCAAAAACTCTCGGCCGCTCGCCTCGGCGAGAGCCTCGAAAGAGGTCAAATTTCCGAACGATTGGAAGCTATCGAACAACCGACAGTGCCGCAAAAGCCGTTCAGCCCGAACAGGCCAAAGATTTTCGCGTTCGTGGTTGCTCTCGCCCTGATGGCTGGCGGCGGCTTGGCATTTGGCGCAGAAATGATTAATCAGTCCATCTATCGCAGCACTGACCTCGCTTCCCTCGTCGACAGTCATTTGGTCGTATCAATTCCGTACATTTTTACGCAGACAGAAGTTCGACGCAGGAAAATTAAGATCATCACATCAGTCGCCATACTAGCCGTTGTTATCCTTGCTGGGCTGTTAGCAATCTTTTACCTGTTGCCGCCTCCCGACATCTTATTCCAAAAAGTCATGGCTAAGTTGTTTGGGTAAATTACCAGCATAAAAGAACATCGAGATAGCTACATGGAGCCATTGGAACATATAAGAAAAGCCGTTGAACGCGCCAAGGGACAGCCCGGCTCGGACGGGCAGCCGCAATTAGGACCTGCTCAACAGCCGGCGCAATTTCGAGCACACGCGAATAACTCCGGCACGCCCCTGCAAAGTGATGTCATACTTGATGCCGTGCACCTGGAATCCAATAGGATCATATCGCACGACGTCATGGACCAGCGTTCAAAATCCTTCGATATGTTGCGAACGCAAGTGTTCCAAACGATGGATACAAATTCATGGCAGCTTCTCGGTGTCACATCTCCGACGGCAGGTTGCGGAAAATCTGTAATTGCGACCAATTTGGCGCTTAGCATCGCGCGCCAACCGGAAAAATCGGTCTTGTTGGTAGATATGGATCTTCAGCAGCCGCAGGTCGCCAATCATCTAGGCCTTGAGTGCGATCAAGGTTTGATTAGCGTACTTGAAGGAAAATCGACTTTAGCGCGCGGTATTGTTCCAGCTCGTATTGGCAATTCGAGACTTCTAGTACTGCCATGCGAAAAGTCGGTGATAAATTCATCCGAATGGATGGGGTCACGCGCGATGGGCGTTCTGTTGAATGATATTAAGCGCCATTTCAAAGCTTGGACAGTGATTCTTGACTTACCACCAATCTTGGTGAGCGATGACGTGATATCAGTCCTTCCGCAAATCGATTGCGTTCTTTTTGTCGCGGCCGCTGGCTTCTCGACTGCGCCGCAAATCAAAGAATGCAACAAGCACCTTGAATCAACGCCGGTCGTGCGTGTGGTCCTCAACAAGGCGGCAGATGCCGCCCCTGGCTACTATCCCTATTCTTATTCGCGCTATGGCGTTTCGCCAGCAGCGCACGCGAAGACAAAAAACAAGCGCGCTTCGAAGCCGACCGCCGTTCAACAGTCGGTTGCGTCGTCGTTTAAGCGGTTCGTGGATCGGCTTGCGCGCTTCTGAACCACGGCCTTCCTCA
>CAZOTG010000376.1:0-2695 GCA_964582585.1 uncultured Chromatiaceae bacterium
CTCGCCGCGGAACGTGCTTTGGCCGAGGCTGCTGCCTCGTCCCCACATCTCCCAGTCGGTCGCGGTGCGCATGGCGAACAGGTGCACGTCCTGGCCCAGTGCGTCGCCCAGCTCGACCAGCGGCTGGATGTCGTCCAGGATCCACGCACCGCGCCCGTGCGTGCCAATCACGAGGTCGTCGTAGCGGGGCTCGATGCGCATACCCCGCACGGACACACGCGGGAGGTTGTTGCGGATGGACGTCCAGGTGCGGCCGCGGTCCCACGATGCGTAGATGCCGCGCTCCATCCCCACGAAGAGAAGGTCGGCGTTCTTCGGGTGCTGCCGCACCACCTTGACGTAGTCGTCCTGCGGAAGTCCGGCCGACAGGTCCCGCCAGCTCTGCCCGTAGTCGTCCGTCTCGTAGAGGTGCGGCTTGAAGTCGTCGAGGCGGTGGTTGTCGACCGCCACGAACGCGACCCCGCGCTCCGTGGGCGATGCCTCGATGTTGGAGATCCAGGTCTGGGCCGGGAGCCCGCGTACCCGGTCGCGCACGTTCGTCCAGCTCGCTCCGTCGTCACGCGTGATCTGGATGTTGCCGTCGTCGGTGCCGACCCAGATGATCCCGCGCTCGACCGGCGATTCCGCGATGGTCAAGATCGTGGTGTGGAACTCGGCAGCCGTGTTGTCGTTGTAGATCTCACCGCCCGAGTCGCGCTGCTTCTCCGGATCGTTCGTGGTGAGATCCGGGCTGATGACGTCCCACGAATAGCCTTGGTCCGAGCTGCGGAAGAGGACGTTGCCACCCCAGTAGACGACCCCGGGATCGTGGGGTGAGATGTGGATGGGGGCGTCCCAGTTGAAGCGGTACTTGGCCTGCTGCATGTTCTCGCCCTGCGAGCCCACCATCCAGGGGTAGGGCTCGATTGAGCGCGTCATGCCGGAGCTGGTGTCGGTGATGCGGAAGTAGCCCCCCTGGGCGTTCGAGTACACCAGGTTGGGCGCGCCGGGCACGGGTACCGTGTAGAAGCCGTCCCCGCCGGAAACCGTGTACCAATCGCGCTCCAGGATGCCGCTGGGGTCGTTGGTGCGGCTGGGACCGCACCAGTTGCCGTTGTCCTGCAGCCCGCCGCACACGTAGTAGGGATCGCGGTCGTCCAGCGCCACGTGGTAGAACTGCGCGAGCGACACGTTGCGCAGGATATGGAAGTTCCGTCCCCCGTCTTCGCTCACCTGGTAGCCGCCGTCGCTACCCGAGAGCAGGTGTTCCCCGTCCGCCGGATCGATCCAGAACGACTGGTGATCGCCGTGCACGTCGGAGGCGATGCGCTCGAACGTGCGTCCACCGTCCGTCGACTTGGAGAGCCTCCCCGAGAGGGTGTACAGCGTGTTCTCGTCGGACGGGTCCACGAACACGTCCGAGTAGTAGAAGGGCCGGAAGTTCAGGTTGCGGTCGGCGTTGATCATGGTCCAGGTCTCGCCCTGGTCCCGCGAGCGGAAGAGCGTACCCGCGGTGGGAAACTCCGTGATCAGGTAGACGACGTTGGGGCTGGACTGGGCGACGCTCACCCCGATGCGTGCCATCGGCTCCTCGGGGAGCGTCTCGATCCTGTGCCAGGTATCGCCCGCGTCGCGCGACACCCAGAGCCCGGTCTGCCCGCCACCGTCGTCGAAGCGCCAGGGACGTCTCCGGAAGGTCCACATGCCCGCGTATACATTGCGCGGATTGGAGAGGTCGAGATCGAGGTCGGAACAGCCCGTGTCCTGGTCGAGATACAGGACCTTCCGCCACGTCTTCCCGGCGTCGGTCGTCTTGAACACGCCCCGCTCTTCGTTGGGCCCCCACTCCCTGCCCAGGGCGCAGACGAGAGCGACGTCCGGGTCCCGCGGATCCACGACGATGCGCTTGATGCGTTCCGTGTTGCGAAGTCCCAGGTGCGTCCACGAGGCCCCCCCGTCGGTCGAGCGCCAGACCCCGAACCCGTACGACACGGTGTTGCGGGGATCGCCCTCACCCGAGCCCAGCCAGACGACGTTCCGGTCGGAGGGCGCCACCTCGAGCGCGCCCACCGAGTACACCTCCTCGTTCTGCCACTGACCCTCGAAGGTCGTTCCGCCGTCGGTTGTCTTCCAGACGCCGCCGTCGGCGCCGCCGACCCAGAAGGTCTTGGGATCGCCGGGCACACCCACGATGGCGCTCACCCGCCCACCCATGTTGACCGGGCCGATGGATCTCCAGCGCAGGCTGGCGACCGCCTGCTCTTTGCGATCCGGGGCGGTCTGGGCCGAGGCGGGCAACGCCAGCACCCCCGTTACCAGGAACGCGGCGAGGATCGAGCGCGGGGTTCGGTTCGGGCTTCGCATGACGTCGGCCTCCTGCCTGAAGGTGTCGTCGACCGGGGCCTCGCTGGGATACGACTGCGCCACCCGCGCGCGCCGTTCGCGAGCCTGGGGGCAGTGTATCTCAGGGGCCGTCCACGGATGACGGCCACCTCACTCTGGCAGGAGCACGGTAGGGTGGGGGAGAGGGTGGGGCAAGTCGCGGGAACCGCGACCCGTTCACGGCTTCAAGGTGCGCTCGAAGAACCGGGTGATGACAGCCATCGATCGGTCAGAACCGCGACCCGCACGTGGGAGACATGGCCGGCCGCGACAGCCTGGCAGGTGAGGGAAGGGGCCGGAAGAGTGGCTTGGCCGGAGTCACCAAGGCCGAGGT
>CAZOTG010000377.1:0-2669 GCA_964582585.1 uncultured Chromatiaceae bacterium
CAGGGCACAGGCGACGGTGCCGCCCAGGGTCGCATGATCGCCGAAGTACGGCGGTTCGAAGGGCAGCATCTGGCGATGATCGGCCAGGGCGACCTCGATGTCGCTCAACGGCGTGCCGGCGCGCGCGGTGATCACCAGTTCGGCGGGCTGATAATTGACCAAACCGCGATGCCCCGCCACCTCCAGCGCCTCGCCGCGCGGTGTGCGGCCCAGGAAGGATTTGCTGTTGCCGCCCACGATGCACAACGGTTCGCCCGCGGCGAACGCCGCTGCAACCCGTTCCTGCAACCGCCCGGTGAGGTCGCCGTCCATCAAAACCGTTCCAATTCCGGAAAGGGCAGCTTGCCGCGATGGACATGCATGGCGCCGAATTCCGCGCAACGCTGCAAGGTAGGCACCGCCTTGCCAGGATTGAGCATGCCGCCGGGATCGAAGGCAGCCTTTACCGCGTGGAACTGCTCCAGTTCCTTAGTGGCGAACTGCACGCACATCTGATTGATCTTCTCCACCCCCACCCCATGCTCGCCGGTGATGGTGCCGCCTACCGCCACGCACAATTCAAGGATCTTGCCGCCCATCTCCTCGGTGCGCTGCAATTCGCCGGGTTTGTTGGCGTCGTAGAGGATCAGGGGATGAAGATTGCCGTCGCCGGCGTGAAATACGTTCGCCACCGGCAGGCCGTATTCCTTGGATAATTCGCCGATGCGCCGCAGCACCTCCGGCAGGCGCCGCCGCGGGATGGTGCCATCCATGCAATAGTAATCCGGCGCCAGTCTACCCACCGCCGGAAAGGCGGCTTTGCGCCCCTTCCAAAACAGGATGCGCTCCTCTTCGTCCCGGGCTGTGCGCACCTCCACCGCACCGCAGGCCTGCAGGATGCGGCGCACCTCCATGATCTGTTCCGAGACCTCCTCGTTGCTGCCGTCCACCTCGCACAACAGGATCGCCTCGGCGCCCACGGGATAACCGGCATGGACGAATTCCTCCGCGGCCTGGATGGCGAGGCGGTCCATCATCTCCAAACCGGCGGGGATGATCCCCGCGGCGATGATCTCCGCCACCGCACTGCCGGCCTTCACCACGTCGTCGAAGGCCGCCAGCGCCACCTGCGCCCGTTCCGGCAGAGGCAGCAGTTTCACCGTGACCTCCACGATCACCCCCAGCAGACCCTCGGAACCGGTGAACAGCGCCAGGAGATCATAGCCCGGGCCATCCAGGGCATCGCTGCCCACGGTGATGAGTTCACCCTCCACCGTCACCACTTGAAGCTTGAGGATGTTGTGCACCGTGAGGCCGTATTTGAGGCAGTGCACGCCGCCGGCGTTTTCCGCCACATTGCCGCCAATGGTACAGGCGATTTGCGAGGAAGGGTCGGGGGCGTAATACAAGCCATAAGGCGCCGCCGCCTGGGAGATGGCGAGGTTGCGCACCCCGGGCTGGACGCGCGCGGTACGATTATGGGGATCGATGTCCAAAATCGACTTCAACTTGGCGAGAATCACCAACACGCCATTGGCAAGCGGCAGGGCGCCGCCGGACAGGCCGGTGCCGGCGCCGCGCGCCACCACCGGTACGCCATGGACATGACACAGGCGCATCACCGCTTGCACTTGATCGATGCTGGCGGGCAGTACCACCGCCAGCGGCAACTGGCGATAGGCGGACAGACCGTCGCATTCATAGGGCCGCAACTGTTCCTGGTCGACGAGCACTGCGTCGGCGGGCAACACGGAGCGCAAGGCCACCAGCAAGGAGGACAGGTCTTGCGGCGCCGGCGCCGTTTCATTTCCGTTTATGCTCATATCGATTCCCAGCAATGCAGTCCGTCATTGTGCCACGGCTGACACTTACGGAACCACCCGACATAAAGTGGCAAAATCCACACTGCGCCCCTTGCCCCCACCGCATAATCCCGTTAGTTTATTGCCATCTCCACGCCACTATGTCTCCAACCGTGTATCGCCGCCACTCGACCACAGTCATTATCCTGCTCTTCGCGACCGCCTTGCTCGGGGGCTGTGCGGAGTATGCCACGCACCGCATGGCGCACAGCCTTTCGCAAGCCATATTGAATCAGGACGATCCTGCCACGGTACGCGATGGCGCCCCCGCTTATCTGTTGCTCATCGACGGCCTGATACAGGATTATCCCAACGACCAGGAACTGCTGGTGGGAGGTGCCCGCCTCTATACGGCCTATGCGGCGGTGTTCGTTAATGACACCGATCGCGCCCTGCGTCTCACGGAAAAGGCACGCAACTATGGAAGGCGCGCTCTGTGTCTGCGCCGTCCGGAATTTTGCGACGCGGACAGCGTCCGATACGATCGCTTCGTCGCCGACCTGGCGAAAACCAACAAACGGGACCTGCCTGTCCTCTATGCCTACGCCACCAGTTGGGCGGGATGGCTGCGAGTGCGGCGCAACGAACCCACCGCCATGTCCGATCTGCCCAAGGTGGAGGATATGCTGGAACGGGTGGTGGCCTTGGACGAGACCTTTGAGCATGGCCAGGCCCATCTCTTTCTGGGCATCCTGCGCAGCCAGCTGCCTGCAGCCCTGGGCGGGCAGCCGGAAGTGGGCAAGGCCCACTTCGAACGCGCCATCGCCCTGTCCCACGGCCATGACCTGCTGGCTAAGGTTGAATACGCCCACACTTATGCGCGACTGA
>CAZOTG010000378.1:0-2648 GCA_964582585.1 uncultured Chromatiaceae bacterium
GAGTTCTGTGTCGATCGACATCACCGACAACTCGCCGTCCACGTCCGGACTGACGGCGTACTGGGAGCAGGCGGAACTCAACGACAATGGCACCGCCAGTACCCGCTGGACGGTCTTCACCAGGAAGCATGCCCCCGATTCGGTCAGTGTTGGTCCCACTGCCGCAACGGTCACGATCACGTACACGACCTATGACCTGTCTGGCGATGTGTCTACCTCGTCGGCGACCGGGGTCTCGGTTTCTGGTGAGAAGTCCGACACTGACGACATCGACCCGGGGTCGAACGCTACGGGTGTGACAGCGGGAGGGCAGAAGGACGCTTCCGGTGGGCTTTCGGTGTCTGCTGCTACCGGTGTTGCGGTTACCGGCACCAAGTCGGTGCAGGTGAACTATTCGGGGGACGTGACGGTCCCGTCGGCAGCGACCGACGTGACGGTCAGCGGCGGGAAAGGCCACAGCGAAGACATCTCTGTCGACACGACCCTGTTGCTGTTGAAGCGGTTCGAACAGTCTGACCGTGCGGTCAACCCGAACGACAAGTGGTGGACCTGGCACGATGCCGGACAGTCTGGCGCCTACGCCTATGCGACGAACAACACCGAGGAGCCGTCGCTCAGCGTGTCGTTCGATGGGCCGGCGATCCGGATCCTCATGCAGAAACGTCCTGACCGGGCGATCGCAGGGTTCGTGATCGACGGGGTCGACTACGGGGCGGTCGACTGCTACACGACCGACACCGAGAACCAGCAGGTCGTGTTCGAACAGTACGGCCTTGGCGCTGGCCCGCACACGGTCATCATCAAACGTACCGGCGAGAATCCGTCGGCCACGTCGCCTGCCTATCTGGTGTTCGATGCGTTCGAAGCCGAGGGACATGTGGCGCTGACACGGCACGAGGCCGAGACCGACATGTACTCGACGGCCGGATGGTGGGTTTGGAATGGTGGTGCCGGCCTGTCGGGCGAGTATGCGTACATTTACGCAGGGTCTGGCACGTACGACGCAACCTTGGACTTCACTGGCGACAGTATCGTGGTGTTGTTCCAGCGTGGCCCTGCCCGGGCGATCGCCCACGTCTGGGTCGACGATGTGGACAAGGGCACCGTCGACACGTACGCACCGGACACCCAGCAGAAGGAACCGATGTTCTCGTGGGCTGGCACGTACGGGTCGCACACGCTGAAGATCGAATGGGACAACTACAACGCCTCGGCCACGACGCCGGCCTATGTGGTGATCGATGCGGTTGATGTTGGTGTTGCGGATCCTGATGCGTCTGGCGGCTGGAAATGGGCGACCGGCGATGTGGCGTCGGCGGCTGTGACCGGCCTGTCCGTGTCGGGGGCGAAAGGACAGGCCCAGGATCTGACCGTTCCTTCGCTTACACCAAACGTAAGCGAAGCTGGCTTCAAGAGCACACTCGGGGCGGCTTCCACGTCGGCTGGCACTGGTGTGACGGTGTCGGGCTCGGCAACAGAGGCCCATTCTGGTGACGTTGCCGTGTCGGCTACGACCGGTGTCACGGCCACAGGTTCCAAGGCTGCGTCTGGTGATGTTGCGACGACGATGGCGACGGGAGCCACGATCACTGCCGCCAAGGGCGCTACCGAGAATGTCCACCAGCAGGTTACGACGATCTGGTACACGGCTGACAATGCGGTCGACGTCTTCATCGACACCGACCGGTACCCGACTGGCGGCGAACCGTACGGGTACAACCAGTGGCAGGTAGGTATCGGATGGATCTCAACTGTTCCTGGTGATCCCGAACACGGTCTCGCCGATAGGCGTTCTTTGATCCAGTCCGGGTCGGTGGTGGCCGTCCACGCATGGGACGCCGGCGGGCTTGCTGCGTTCCTCTGCCAGTTCGAGTACTTCGGCGGGACGGTCATTTCTGACTCCTCGTGGAAGGTCTGGAACGATGGACTCACCCGCCCTTTATACTGGACCAGTCGGGACCTTGACGACTCGGCCTGGCCGAACGCCACCGAGTACGGTGCGTGGCCTGACACGTCTCCTTGGTACGGGACGACGACACCGTGGCCTGCCGGTTCGACGGCGCAATGGATCTGGAGCGCCGACAACGACCTGGACGACGAGGTGTGGTTCCGCTGGACCGCACCGGACATGGTCACAGAGACGGTAGAGGCCCAGAAGGACATTGTCACTGACGTGACCTTGCCGATCACGGCCACACCGGCCGTATCGGGCGGTAGCGTGCGTGTTGGCGATGTGACGGTCCCGTCGTTGGCGACCGGTGCGTCGGCGACTGGTACGTCGGCGGAAGCACACATGGGTTCTGTGACTGTGCCGGCCCTTACGACTGGCGTGTCTGTCGACGGCACCCACGATGGTGTCCAGGACGTCACGGTGTCTGCGGTTACCGGTACGGACGAGACCGGCACGAAGCATGGGTCTCCGTACACGGCCGGCATCACGATCGGTGTCTATTCGCCACGCATCTACACCTACGTGTACGTCACTGGCACCAAGTACGAGAATCAGAACGAGTCCGGTGACGTGACCATAGACCAGTCGTCCACGACAGCCGCCAGCGGTGGGTCAGGACGGACGGGAGCGGTCGCCCCTGTATCGGTGACAGGTCTGAGCCTTGCGGGCCGCAAATCGGCTCTCAGTGGCTCTCTTG
>CAZOTG010000379.1:0-2639 GCA_964582585.1 uncultured Chromatiaceae bacterium
CTCCGCCATCATGATGATCAGATGGCTCATGAAATTACGTTTTTCCAGGCTAAAATTGACCTCCACTTGCAGGGCATAGTCCCACGGCAGGCTCTTCGGGGTGAGCAGGGAATTGGCGGTGGTGTTCTCCGCGATCAGGGAGGGAGCGGAAAAGCTGAGATTGGCATTGAGCTGTTCGGCAATGCCGTTGAGGCAGGCGCCGACCAGGATATTGCTGACATCGAAAAGCACTTCTTTTTCGGTATGGGGGTCGAGCTCGCTCTGATAACCCATTAATTCGGAGAGGTCGTGGTAGCCGTTAATGCTGAAGAGGGTAATGGCTTCACCGCTCAAGTCATCGTAGAACGATTGTCGGACCGCAGTGATCGGGGTGTCGCTTTTCACCAGCTTGGCCATGTGGGTGCTGATATTGGCGACCTCGATGAGCTTGATCCGCGGCACGGACAGGTTCACGAAGCAATCCAGCACCCTCGCCAGGGAATCGCCCGCCTGCCCCATGGCGATATTGACGATTTCCTGAAGGGTGTCGGTCTGATCGGTAGTGAGGGATTGCAGCTTCATGTCAGGATGCCGTACTCCCTTAAGACTTGCGTCACTTCATCGGTTTTGACCGGTTTCTTAAGGAATGCAATGGCGCCGAGTTCCTTGACGCGTTCCTGTGCCTTGGGTTGAACATCCGCCGAAATAACGATGACGAAGGCGTTCAATCCCTCCTGTTTTAAGGTTTCCAATACCTCATAGCCGTCCATGACCGGCATGGTGAGGTCGAGAAACATGACATGTGCCTTGCCGTTTCGATAGTTGTCCAGTGCCTCCTGGCCGTTGCCGGCCTGAGTGATCTCGACATCCCATTCAGGGGGCAGTGCCTTGATTACCAACTTTCGAGACATGGCAGAGTCATCAACGACGAGTATGGGTGTCGCCATACTTCCTAGCCCTCCCAACTTTAGTGTGGTCCATTCACGAGAAACTTAACGGCCGGATGTTACAGAACATTAGTGTGGGAAACCAGGAGGGACCATGGGGTATTTTCACCGATCCGTTGTGACCGCGTCCTTCCCTAAGTGTCTAGTGTGGTAAGCTATTTTCATGACGGTATCGGGAGCGGCCAATGGCGGCGGTGGATGAGGCCCTTGAGGTTCTGGGGCGGGGGGTCGAGGAAATCCTCCTCAGGGAGGAGCTCCGGGAAAAACTGAAGACGGGAAAGCCCTTACGGGTCAAGGCGGGGTTTGACCCCACGGCGCCGGATTTACACCTCGGCCATACGGTGCTGCTCAATAAGCTGCGGCAGTTTCAGGATTTGGGCCACGAGGCCATCTTTTTGATAGGCGATTTCACCGGGATGATCGGTGATCCCACCGGCAAGAGCGCCACCCGTCCCCCCCTGACCCGCGATCAGGTGATCGACAACGCCGGAACCTATGAGGCGCAGATCTACAAGATTCTCGATCCGACCAAGACCCTGGTGATGTTCAACTCCAGTTGGATGAATGAAATGGGTTCCGCGGATCTGGTTCAGTTGGCGGCCAAGTACACCGTGGCGCGGATGCTGGAGCGGGACGATTTCCATAGGCGCTATACCGGGGGACAGCCCATCGCCATCCATGAATTCCTTTATCCGCTGATTCAGGGCTACGACTCCGTGGCGGTACAGGCCGACGTGGAACTGGGGGGGACGGACCAGAAGTTCAATATGCTGGTGGGGCGGGAATTGCAGAAACACTACGGTCAAGCGCCCCAGGCGGTGATGACCCTGCCCATCCTGGAGGGCCTGGACGGGGTGCAGAAGATGTCCAAGTCCCTGGGCAATTACGTCGGCATCCACGAGCCGCCTGATGAGATGTTCGGCAAGCTCATGTCCATCTCCGATGAGTTGATGTGGCGCTATTTCGACTTGCTGAGTTTTGAGAGCGGGGCGACCCTCGCCGCCTGGCGCCGCGAAATCGAGGAGGGGACCAACCCCAGGGACATCAAGTTCCGCCTGGCGCAGGAAGTGGTGGCGCGGTTTCACGACCCGGCCGCCGCCGCCAAGGCCCAGGAGCATTTCATCGCCCGCTTCCAGAAGGGAGCGATGCCGGAAGAAATGCCGGAAATTGAATTACCTGCTGTCGATAAAGGGTATCCCCTCGCCAACCTCCTGAAGGATGCCGGCCTGGCGTCCAGCACCTCGGAGGCGCTGCGCCTCATCGGACAGGGGGCGGTGCGCCTCGACGGCCAGCGCATCGAGGACCGCAGTCTGCTCGTTGCCAAGGGGGCAAGCCATGTCTGCCAGGTGGGCAAACGCCGTTTCGCCCGCGTCCGCATCGTCTAAAAAAACCAATAAAAATAGATATTGACGCCCCTTGAAACCCGCGTATAATGCGCGCCTCCTTACCCGGCTTCGGCCATTGGAAATTCCCGCTCAGGGGGCTGGCTGCGACTGAGGGGTATAAGGAGTTGACGATTTACTTGGGGTCGGTATAATGGCCGCCCTCAGTGGGGGCATATGTCCTTCACTCGCTCTTTAACAATCCAGAGAACCAAGCAATTTGTGTGGGCGCTTGCGTAGGTGAAAACCTCGCAACAAACCCGTGGTACAGGTCCTTATGTAGTATTAGGGTTTGTATCACAAGAGGATTGGTTGCCCATAAAGCAACCGA
>CAZOTG010000380.1:0-2638 GCA_964582585.1 uncultured Chromatiaceae bacterium
TCGCTTGGCGGAGATGCCGTTGCTGGTGGCCATCCCCCTGTTTACCTTCGCCGGCTATCTATTGAGCGAAAGCCGGGCGCCGACCCGCCTGGTGGACCTCAGCCGCGCCCTGCTGGGCTGGCTGCCGGGCGGACTGGCCATCGTCGCCTTGATGGCCTGCGCCCTGTTTACCGCCTTCACCGGCGCATCGGGCATCACCATCGTCGCCCTGGGCGCCCTGCTCTATCCAGCGCTCACCCAGGCCGGTTATCACGATCGCTTCAACCTGGGTCTGATCACCACCTCCGGCAGCCTGGGCTTGTTGTTCGCGCCGTCTCTGCCCTTGATCCTCTATGCGGTGATTGCCCAGCAGTTGAATATCGGACGCAGCTTCAGTATCAACGAGATGTTCCTGGCCGGCATCTTGCCCGGCCTGTTGATGTTGCTGCTGCTGTCCGGGTGGAGCCTGTGGGTCAATCGCCACCGGCCGCGTCATGCCTTCTCCTGGCGGCAAGTGCGCGAGGCGATCCATAAGGCGCGCTGGGAAATCCCGCTGCCCTTCCTGGTGTTGGGCGGCATCTACAGCGGTTATTTCGCGGTCTCCGAAGCCGCGGCGGTCACGGCGGTATACGTGCTGATCGTGGAGATGGTGCTGTACCGCGAGATTCCCTGGCGCGCGCTACCGCGCATCATGCGCGATTCCATGGTCCTGGTGGGGGCGCTGCTGGTGATCCTGGGCGTGTCCCTGGCCTCGACCAATTACCTCATCGACGCCGATGTCCCCGCAAGACTGTTCGATGCCGTGAAGCGCCATGTAAGCGATCCGCTCACTTTTCTATTGCTGTTGAATCTGTTTCTGCTGGTGCTGGGCACTATGCTCGACATCTTTTCCGCGCTGGTGATCGTGGTACCCCTGCTGCTGCCGGTGGCGATAGGCTACGGCATCGACCCCGTGCACCTCGGCATCATCTTCCTGGCCAACATGCAGATCGGCTACTTCACCCCGCCGGTGGGCCTCAACCTGTTCATCGCCAGCTACCGCTTTGAGAAACCGGTGATGGAATTGTACCGGGCCACACTGCCATTTTTTGTCATCCTGCTGACCGCCGTCCTGATCATCACATATTGGCCGGGTCTGTCTCTCGCCCTCACTGCTGCGCACTAGCCGCATCAAGCCACTGGTCGACGCTGGCGTTGATAGAGGGTCTCGCCGAAACCGAGGCCTCCCATGGGAACCATGTCATCTGTTTGTAATTTAGCCATCAGCATGGGTCATTCATACTAGTGTAAATATCCGGTCCGTTCTATAAATGCATAAAATAAAGACATCTTGGCCTCGAAGTGGTAACTATATTGGTTCTTCAGGATACAACTATCACAGAAATCATGTTCAAGATTTTTCGGCAACTGCCAATAAATCTTATGCAACGCTTTTCTATATAGTGCGCACCATTTTATTTCTTCATCGGACATAGGTGTTGCCATGACCACAACTAATAAAGACATAATTCCTAAAAATGAAGAACTGCGAATCGCCGCGATAAGGCACTTCGATATCTTAGATACACCCGCCGACGGCGCATTCGATCGCTTGACGAAATTAGCGGGGCGCATTTTTGAAGTTCCCATCGCCATCATCACCATCGTCGATTCCGACAGGATCTGGTTCAAATCGAAGTTGGGTCTGGACGTGAATCAGATCGGAAGAGATCCCGGCCTATGCGCATCATGCATCCTGCAGGACGAAGTAATGGTGATCAAAGACGCCAAGAAGGATGCGGTGGCTTTGACTAATCCCCTGGTGGCGGGCGAGTTTGGATTACGGTTTTATGCGGGCGCGCCACTAAAAACCCGCGACGGTGTAAATATCGGCACGTTCTGTCTCGTCGACCGTGAACCACGAGACCTCACCGGCACCGAGCAAGCAACGCTGGCCGACCTTGCCTCCATCGTCATCGATGAAATGGAACTGCGCCGGGCCAGCCGGCATTTGATAATTAACAATCTTAAAACCGTGGAAGAAGCGGAGAAAAGGGCCAACACCGATGCCATGACGGGTCTGGGGAACCGCAGGGCCTTCGATCAGGATATTTCGGAATTCGAACATATGATCACCTTGGGCAGCTTTACGGACATCATGGTGACCGTCATCGACCTGGATGGATTGAAGCTCATCAACGACCGATACGGACACCCGGAAGGCGATCGCTTCATCACAACCTTCAGCAGTGGACTGAAGGAAGCCCTGCGCATCAACGACCGCGCCTACCGCATAGGTGGCGATGAATTCGTGGTACTGACCCCCTTGTCCTCCAAACCGGATTTCGCCAAGGTGGAAGATCGCATCGCCATGGTCATAGAGGATGTCAGGACCACAACTGGGCTCAAGGAGGCCGGCGCCTCCGTCGGCATCGCCGCGTTATCCGATGTCGAATTCAAGCTGCAGGAAGCGTTACGAATCGCGGATAGAAAAATGTACGAAAATAAGAGAAAGAGATTGCGCGCCGTCTAGCAGTAACAATCTAAAAAGGCTCCCGAAAAATTTCCCTTCAAGGGAGAATCCCTCGAGCCAACTCCCCATCAAGAGACATTGACCGCCTACTTGGACGAATTGCGGATAGAAATGGCGTCCCCAAGGGGATTCGAACCCCTGTTACCG
>CAZOTG010000381.1:0-2633 GCA_964582585.1 uncultured Chromatiaceae bacterium
GAGTACAATATCGGCGAGCTGAGTCGGTTCATCAAACCCATAGGCGATGGAGACTAGCAAACAGGGTACGCAAGGCGAATGAAATTCAAGGCATTCTAGCGATTGTCGATTCCATCGAAAATTCTCCTTACTAGCACAATTGACATAGCAACCGTGCTTGGGCGTTGGAAACTTGAATTTGAGTAACCGACAACTGGAGCGAGTCTCAATGGGGATTTCGATTCGGAGACGAATAAGTCAAGCCCCTAGCCCGCCTTTCTCAAGCGGGAGCGTAGTGACGCGTAAAGCCCTGTAAGCTCGTGACCGCGCTTAAAAGGTCTCCACTACATTGCCGTGTCTGGTCGTGATCATTGGAGGAGTTTGCCCTTGGCTGTAATGCGAGGCGGAGGCGGCGGCGGCAAGGTCAATCGGAGTTGTTGGAGTAAGATGTTCTGGTCGGCTTCCGGCTGGGTGTAACGCGAGAGAACCAGCAGGCGACCATCGGTGGTGGGAAAGTGGACATCAAGCATCTGCAGGAGCGCAAACTTGTCGAGCACGGCCCGAGGGGTCAGCCCGCCGGCCAGGGGCCGCAGTCGGGCGCGCAAGGTGATGTGCAGACAGTAGGCGATGAAGGCCACAAAGATGTGTGCTTCGACGCGGTGTTCCAACTGATGGTAGATGGGGCGCAGCGCCAGATCGTCTTTGAGATTTTTGAAGGCGGCTTCGATCTCGGTAAGCCGGATGTAAAACTGCCACAGCTCGGCCGGATCGCGTCCGCAGAGATTGGTGCGCAAAAGATAACGACCCTCGCGCCGGCGTGCCTGGCGCAGTGGGTCGCGGTTGAGCCGGAAAGAAAAGGTGGCCGCACCCTTTTGGCCTGCGGGCGGCAGGTGCAGATCCACAAGCCGCCAGGCCGCGCGATAGCGGCCGCGGGCCTCGCCCAGTTTAAGCAGGAGTTGACGGGCGTTGAGCTTCATCTGGCGAAGTTGGCCTAGGCGTTTGCATAAAGCCCGGAGTTGGCGCTGGCGCATGGCGCGCTCTTTGTGGACCCGATCCCGGCTTTGGGCCAGCACGTAGAGTTCGCCGGACTGCGGCAAGAGTTTGACTTCCACACCGGGCCGGACGTTCTGCCAGGGCCGTTCCAGCAGTTGGGCTTCCAGTTGGCTCAGGCGTCCCTTGGGCGTGCCGACCAGATAGCAGACCGGCGGATCGCTCTGGCGCCTTTGCGCCAACACGGCTTCGGTGGGAATGCCCCGATCCATCACCCAGATGCGCTGGGCTTTGCCATACTGGCTTTCGATCTTCTGGAGGAAGTCTTTGAGCGTGGTTTTGTCGGCGGTGTTACCGGGCATCACTTCGTAAGCCAGCGGGAAGCCTTCCAGGGTGACGATCAGCGCGATGACCACTTGAACGCAGTCGGGCCGTTGGTCGCGACTGTAGCCGAAACGGCGTTTGTCGTTTTCATCCTCGGGCGGGACACTCTCGAAGTAGGTGCTCGTCAGATCGTAGAGCAGCACGTCGAACTGCGCGCCGAACAGATCGCGCCAGCGCTCCTGCAAATGGGAAAAGAGCGCCGGTTTGTGTTCCAGCAGCCGGTCCAGCGTGCGATAAAGCGCGTTCTTTTCCACCAGCGAAAAATCACGCCCGAGCAGATCGCCCATGGCGCTCTGTTCAAACCACAGCCGGTGCAGACGCCACTCGCTGCCCGGATCCAGCAGCCGATCGCACACCAGCGTTTGCAAAATGTGCCGCCAGCAGGTTCCCTCGCGGCTGTCGGGCAGACGCTCGGCCCAGAAGCGATCCAGCCCCAGTTGTTCGTAAAGCTGGCACGCCAGCCAGCAGGCGCCCCATTGGCGAGGCCGATGCAGTTCCATCTGATCCAATTGCACCTGCACGCCAAAGCCAGCGGCATGTTCGGGCACGGGGCGGTCCGCCGGAAACAGAGCCAAGGGCAGGGTGCGATCCCGTTGGGGATCGAACGCTTCAATGGTCCGACACCAACTCGCGCGCTGGCTGTCGTTGATCTCGCCCAAATACAACACCGGCCGCTGCATCACCTGGCCGCCCGCGCAACGCCGACTCTCGACGATGCTCCAGTAACGATGTTCCTTGCCGTCTTTGAACCGTCGGTTGCACTTCAAGAACATGACAGCCATCGATCGTACACAGAAACGGCGCGCTGAGAAGAGGCTGGGTCTATACGACAACGCTGTTTGACTCAGCGGTCCTTGAAACTGTGCGGCTTGCGCGGCGATCAAGCTTCAAAAAAGTCAGTCTCCCCTTCCGGTAGAGAAATGTCGGCTACGCTCTTTCCGTCGCGCTGATATTGCACCCGCCTCCGCGCCAGACTTTCAGCCAACTGGCTTGACGCCGTAAGCCGAAAGACTGGCTTGCCCCAAGACACCCCGCGACCGAACGGCACACCGCTTCACTCCGCCCAGCTTGCCGCTCCATTCCGGCAGCCAGGTTTCGTCACTCCGCCGAATTGATTGGCGCGACCAAAGCGCCGTTGCCATTCTCCGTTGCTCTCCGAACCGCAACGCCGCTCTCGTCGTGAAAGGTTTCCGAACGTGCGCGCAAATTGGTTTGTCAGTGTATGTCGCCGGGCACCGTATCAAGATATTCCTCGCCCTGTCCCTTCTGCGGTCCATCTT
>CAZOTG010000382.1:0-2631 GCA_964582585.1 uncultured Chromatiaceae bacterium
ACCCGCATCCCTGGCTGATGCCGGACTTCTGGCAGTTTCCCACCGTGTCCATGGGCCTCGGTCCAATCCAGGCGATCTACCAGGCACGCTACCTCAAGTACTTGCATGCGCGCGGCCTGGCTAACACCGAGAATCGCAAGGTTTGGGCCTTTCTCGGCGACGGCGAGACCGACGAGCCGGAATCGCTGGGCGCCATTTCGATGGCGGCGCGCGAAAAGCTCGACAACCTGGTGTTCGTGATCAACTGCAACCTGCAGCGGCTGGACGGCCCGGTGCGCGGCAACGGCAAGATCATTCAGGAATTGGAGGGTGATTTCCGCGGCTCCGACTGGAACGTGATCAAGCTGATCTGGGGCTCGTATTGGGACAAGCTGTTGGCGCGCGACAAGGAGGGCATCCTGCTGCGCGTGATGGAGGAGTGCGTCGATGGCGAATATCAGAATTTCAAGGCGAACGACGGCGCTTTCGTGCGCAAATATTTCTTCGGCAAGCATCCGAAGCTGCTGGAAATGGTGTCGAAGATGAGCGACGCCGACATCTGGCGTCTGAACCGCGGCGGCCACGATCCGCACAAGATCTATGCAGCCTACGCGGCGGCGATGCGACACAAGGGCCAGCCGACCGTGATTCTGGCCAAGACGGTCAAGGGCTTCGGTATGGGCAAGATCGGCGAAGGCAAGATGGCCACCCACCAGCAGAAGAAAATGGACGTAGACTCCATCCGCGTGTTTCGCGACCGCTTCAACATCCCGATTCCGGACGACAAGCTGGCGGAATTGCCGTTCTACGTTCCGCCGGCCGATTCGCCGGAAATGAAATATCTGCACGAGCGCCGCCAAGCCTTGGGTGGCTACCTGCCCAGCCGCCGGCGTAAGGCCGACACCGTGCCCGAGGTGCCGCCGCTGTCCTCGCTGGACGCGGTGCTCAAACCTAACGAGCGCGAAATTTCCACCACCATGGCATTCGTGCGCATTCTGACGGCGCTCCTGCGCGACAAGAGCCTGGGAAAGCACATCGTGCCCATCGTTCCCGACGAGGCGCGCACCTTCGGCATGGAGGGCATGTTCCGCCAGCTCGGCATCTACTCCCAGGAGGGACAGAAATACGTGCCGGTCGATCGCGACCAGGTCACTTATTACCGCGAGGACAAGGCGGGCCAGATCCTGGAGGAGGGCATCAACGAGGCGGGGGCGTTCTGCTCCTGGATCGCCGCCGCCACCTCCTACAGCACCAGCAACGTGGTCAGCGTGCCGTTCTACATCTTCTACTCGATGTTCGGGCTGCAGCGCGTCGGCGATCTGGCCTGGGCCGCGGGCGACCAGCGCTGCCGCGGCTTTCTCCTCGGCGGCACCGCCGGGCGCACCACGCTGAACGGCGAGGGCCTGCAGCACGAGGACGGACATTCGCACGTGCTCTCCTCGGTGATCCCGAACTGCATCTCCTACGATCCGACCTTCGGCTACGAACTGGCGCTGATCATCCATGACGGGCTGAAGCGCATGGTGACCAAGCAGGAAGATGTCTATTACTACATCACCGTAATGAACGAGAATTACACCCACCCGGGCCTGCCTGAGGGCGCCGAGGAGGGGATCATCAGGGGCATGTATCTGTTCAAGCCCGCCGCCAAGCACAAGGCCAAGGCCGGCGCGGACAAACCGCTCAGGGTGCAGTTGCTCGGTTCGGGCACCATCCTGCGCGAGGTCATCGCCGCAGGCGAATTGCTGGAGCAAGACTGGGGCGTGAGCGCCGATATCTGGAGTTGCCCCAGCTTTACCGAGCTGCGCCGCGACGGCCTCGCCTGCGAGCGCTGGAACCTGCTGCATCCCACCGAAGCGCCGCGCGAGTCCTGGGTCGAGAAAAACCTCAAGGGCGGTTCCGGCCCGATCGTGGCCTCGAGCGATTACATCAAGACCTTTGCCGAACAGATCCGCCCGTTCATTCCCGCTGGCCGGGCCTATCGGGTTCTCGGCACAGACGGCTTCGGCCGCTCCGACACGCGCGGGAAATTGCGCGAATTCTTCGAAGTGGACCGCCACTGGGTCGCGCTGGCCGCGTTGAAGGCACTGGCGGACCAGGGCGAAATCAAGACATCGGTGGTAGCGGCGGCGATCAAGAAATACGGCATCGATCCGAACAAGCCCAATCCGGTAACCGTGTAAGGAATACACCATGTCCACAGTCACGGAAATCAAGGTTCCCGACATTGGCGACTTCAAGGAGGTCGACGTTATCGAGGTTCTGGTCAAGCCCGGCGATACAGTGGCCAAAGAGGCTTCCCTGATCACGGTGGAGTCGGACAAGGCGACCATGGAAATCCCTTCGCCGGCCGCGGGCGTGGTGAAGGAACTCAAGGTCAAGCTGGGGGACAAGGTTGCGGAAGGCAGCATGATCCTGCTGCTCGAAGCAAGCGCTGACGAAGCACCGGTGGCGCAGCCGCCCGGGACAGCGGAGACTTCTGCGCCGTCAGCGGCCGCGCCCAAGCCCGCTGCACCGAGCACTGTACCAGCCGCGGCGAGTGAGCCCGCGACCGAGCCAGCGGCGGTGCCGATACAAAGGCCCGCACCGGTACCGCTGGAGCCGGTCGCCGAAGTGCCCGCGTTCACGCCGCATGCCAGCCCTTCGGTGCGC
>CAZOTG010000383.1:0-2627 GCA_964582585.1 uncultured Chromatiaceae bacterium
CGAAGGCATACGCGCCTACAACACCGCGCAAGGCACCGCCGTATTCCGCCTGAACGAGCACATCGACCGCATGTACAGTTCGGCGCACATCTACATGATGAAAATACCGTACAGCAAGGCAACGCTGATCGAAGCGAACAAGGAAGTGGTGCGCGCGAACAAGCTGCAGGAATGCTACCTGCGCCCGATCGCGTTCTATGGCTCGGAGAAAATGGGCGTCTCGCCCAAGGGCGCGACGGTGCACGTCGCCATCGCCGCCTGGCCCTGGGGTGCCTACCTTGGCGCCGAAGGGCTGGAGCGTGGCATCCGCGTCAAGACTTCGTCGTTCGCGCGTCACCACGTGAACGTTTCGATGTGCCGCGCAAAATATTCCGGCACCTACGCCAACTCGATCCTCGCCAATCAGGAAGCGGTGGAGCACGGCTACGACGAGGGGCTGCTGCTGGACGTCGACGGCTTCGTCGCCGAAGGCGCCGGCGAGAACCTGTTCATCGTCAAAAACGGCTGCATCTACGAACCGGAGCTGACTTCGGCGCTGATGGGCATCACGCGCGACAGCGTGATCACGCTCGCCGCGGAGCTGGGCTACGCGGTCACGCCGCGGCGCGTCACCCGCGACGACCTGTACATCGCCGACGAAGCTTTCTTCACCGGCACCGCCGCCGAAGTCACGCCGATTCGCGAGGTCGACGGGCGCAAGATCGGCGTAGGGCGCCGTGGTCCGATCACGCGCAAACTGCAAAATGCGTTCTTCGAAGTAGTCAACGGCAGGGACGAGCGGCACACGGAATGGCTCGTGCCCATTGCCAAAGGCAAGTCTAAAGCGGGCGCAGGCAAGCCAAAAGCGGTCGCAGCCAAACCAGCAAAAAAGGGGAAACGCTGATGTCCGCCACCGCCTATCAAACGCAACGCACGGTCGAGGTCACGGAGCGGGACCTCCCGCTGGAATGCCCCCGCCCTTCGACCCCGGTGTGGAATCTGCATCCGCGCGTGTTCCTCGACGTCGTCGATTCCGGCGAGGTGCTCTGCCCGTACTGCGGCACGCGCTACGTATACAAGGGTGCGCCGCCCAAAGGCGGACACTAACCGCGAAAAACCGGCTTCTGGAAGCCGGGGGACTGGCAAGCCCGGTGCCTTTTCCTGTTTCTGGTTTCTAGACACTGGTTTCCATGGTACGCATTCTCATCGTCGCCCCGTCCTGGATCGGCGACACACTGCTTGCACAGCCGCTGCTGCGGCGCCTGCATGACAAGCTCGGACACGTCAGCATAGACGCGCTGGCGCCGCCATGGTGCTGCCCGCTGCTCGCGCGCGTGCCCGAGATCGACCAAGTGATCGCATCGCCGTTCGCACACGGGGAGCTGAGGCTGCGCGCGCGCTGGAAGCTCGGGCGCGACCTGGCTAAGCGAAATTACGACCAGGCCATCGTGCTGCCCAACAGCTTCAAGTCGGCGCTGATACCGTTTTTCGCCGACATCCCGCTGCGCGCGGGCTACGCCGGCGAATTCCGCTACGGCCTGCTGAACCTGACGCACCGGCTCGACCGGAACAAGCTGCCGCTGATGGCCGAGCGCTACGCCCAGCTCGCGGAAAAACCGGGCGCGCAATTGCCGCGCCCTCTGCCGCAGGTGCAGCTGCAGGTGGATCCGGTCAACACTGCGCGCACCACCGCGCGTCTGAACCTGGACCGCTCGCGCCCGGTCGCGGTGTTTTGCCCCGGCGCCGAGTACGGCCCGGCCAAACGCTGGCCGGCGCGCCATTTCGCCGCGCTCGCGCGCGAGCTGGCCGCGCGCAATTACGCCGTCTGGCTGATCGGTTCGGGCAAGGACGCAGATGTTGGCGAGGAGATCCGCGCGCAGTCGGACGGCGCCTGCGCCAACCTCTGCGGCAAGACCGACCTCGCCAGCGCGATCGACCTGATAGCGTGCGCGCGGCTGGTAGTGAGCAACGACTCCGGCCTGATGCACGTCGCCGCGGCGCTGGGCAAGCCGCTCATCGCACTGTACGGTTCCTCCAGCCCCGCGCACACCCCGCCGCTGTCGTTGACGGCGCAGCCCGGATCGGCGCGCATCGCCAAAGTCGACATCGAGTGCAGCCCGTGTTTTGCGCGCGAGTGCCCGCTGGGTCACTTCAAGTGCATGAACGATCTCTTGCCGGCGCGCGTGCTCGCCGAACTGGATGCGCTCGCGATTTAGGACCCGTTGCAAAATGAAATTTTGCAACGCCCGATATAGGGGAGCATGAGGGGAGGTCCCCCAAGGGGACTTCCTTCGGGGCGTATCCCCTCATTTTCCAACGAACTGTTAACGCCGCTATCCTTTCGCGCGCTTGTCCCGCATCAGCCGGTCCCAGCCTTTGCGGCCCAGGCGGCGCAGCGTCTCGATGTTCTTTTGCGGAATGCGCTCGATGTCCGGATGCGCGGCGACGGCGCGCTCGACGCTCGCCTCGCGCAGCAGGTGCAGCATTGGGTAGGGCGAGCGGTTGCTGCAATTTTCGACATCCTCAGGCGCGCTGCCGGCAAACTGGTACTGCGGATGAAAGCTCGCGATCTGGATTTCGCCGCCGAGCGCAAGCTCGTCCACCGCAGCCTCGGCCCGGTCTGGGAAATCTCGGATCACCCCGGCCCG
>CAZOTG010000384.1:0-2620 GCA_964582585.1 uncultured Chromatiaceae bacterium
GGAAAGCATCAAATTGCATATGGAACCTCTGGCGACCCGTTTCCCGATCCCATGTTTTGGTGGCAGCCGCTCATTGTCATGGGAAGAGTATCGGGCATAACGGACGACATCCTTAATCATGCCAAAGGCCAATACTTAAGAAATTGTAAGAATTCCTAGGGCCTCTCTCCCGGCCGGACGGCGCGATGATTCAAGCGTCAGCGGCCTTATTCAGCCAAATCTCCAGACCCTGGGCATTCAAGTCCACGTCCACCGCCAGCAACTCCCGCATCCGCGCCGTTGGCAGGCCACAGCCATGGGCCCGTAAGGCATCCAACAGAAGTCCGTCGAGGCCCGCCACCAACGCCCCGTGGCGACCATGATTCGCCGCGGCCACCTCACGCGCCAGGCCAACAAAGGCATCGATCATGGCATGCAGATCATCGGCCAGGCGCGGGACGATCTCGATACAACCGTAATGTGTGAGATACATACGCGCGGGATTGAAGCTCAGCAAGCGCTCGATGGAGGCGTGCAGGGCCTCGGGATCGAATTGCACCGGTGTGGTGGTGGGAAAGACAAACGGACCTTTTTCGCTGTCGAACTCGCGATAGGACAGGCCGAAGGTGTCGCCGCTGAACATGCCGCGGCTCACCGCGTCGTAGATGCAATAATGATGACGGGCATGCCCCGGCGTATCCAGAAACAGCAGCGGCCTGCCGCCCAGGCTCAATTCAAAATTATCCGGCGCCGTGATCACCCGCTCCGCCGCCACAGGCACGATCTCACCGTACAAGGCGCTGAACCGCTCCTCGCCGTACACCGCCGTGGCCCCGGCAATCAATTTGGCGGGATCGATCATATGGGGCGCGCCGCGGGGATGCACCACCAACCGCGCATTGGGCAAGTTCCGCAGCAAGGATCCGGCACCACCGGCGTGGTCGAGGTGCACATGGGTCACCATCACATAGCGCACCGCCTCGCGGGCAACCCCCTTGGCATCCAATACCTGCAACAGCCGCGGCACGGAAAAGGCGGTGCCCACATCCACCAAGGCCGCCTGGTCCTTTTCCACCAGCAAGTGGCTGGCATCGAAACCGGGGCGGCAATAGCCGGTGTCGATGGTGGTAATCCCATGGGGAAGATCCTGGCAATAAGTCTGCGGCACCCTTCAATCTCGTCTGAATAAGGACTTACATTGAATAATAGTAGCAGTACCCTGCGCTTATCGCCCGTCCTTGACAGCACTCCGCCTCAGCCCGTACATTGCCCTTGCTTCAAACCTCAGGTGTCCCATCCCCTTCCCGGGGTGGGATCAAACGGGAAGCCGGTGCGTTCCTCGGAACCATCCCGGCGCTGCCCCCGCAACGGTAGGTGAGAGTAGGCGGATCATTAAGCCACTGCGTAATACCCTATAAGGGCATAAATACGTGGGAAGGCGATCCGTCGGGTCATTGAGAAAATGACCCGCTCACGAGCCCGGAGACCGGCCTGCAGGTTGAATCAAGTTCAGCGTTGCGGGTGGGCAATGCGCGAGCGGACCGATTCCTCCGTCTCCTTGCCGTTCTTCCCCCGCGCTGAGTATTAATAGTCGCGCGGGTGTGCGCACCACAAAAAGGAAGAACTCATGTCCCCTATCGCCTTGCGGCCCCTTGCCGCCTGCTGTTTTATATTTATCTCCAGCGCCGCGTTTGGCGCCGAACAAGCCATCGTCGTCACCGCGACCCGCACCGCCGAGATCGCCGACGAGTCCCTGGCGCCGGTGATCGTCATCGACCGCGCCCAGATCGAACAAAGCCAGGCCACGGACGTGGTCGAACTGCTGCGCGGCCACGCCGGCCTGGACATCGCCCGTAACGGTGGCCCCGGTCAGGCGGCGTCGCTGTTCATGCGCGGCACCGACAGCAATCACGTGCTGGTGATGGTGGACGGCGTCAAGATCAACCCCGGCACCATCGGCGGCGCGGCCCTACAGAACATCGATCCCAATCTGATCGAACGCATCGAGATCGTCAAAGGACCCCGCTCCGCCCTCTACGGCTCCGAAGCGGTGGGCGGCGTCATCAATATCATCACCCGCCGCGCCACCACCGGCCTGGACAGCAACGCCTATGCGGGCACGGGTCGCTACGAGACCCGCAAGGCCGGCATCGGCCTGCACAAGGGCGGCGACGTTTATCGCGCCGGCATCGACATCGGCTACACCGACACCGCCGGCTATCCCAGCCGCACCACCTCCGATATCGCCAGCGCCTATGACAATCTCAGCCTCAACCTCTACGGTGGCAAGACCTTCGGCGGCACCCATGTGGAACTCAGCCATTGGCAGGCCGGCGGCACCACTGACTATCTCGACTTCTTTCTCGCGCCGGTCTCCCAGGACTATGCCAACCGCACCACCGCGCTGAGCATCGACAGCACGCTGCGGGATAACTGGACCACCACCCTGCGCCTCAGCCAGGCGGTGGACAACATCGACCAGAACCAGAGCAGCGACTACGCCCACACCCGCCGCGACGCCCTCGACTGGCAGAACGACCTGCAGCTGACCACCGCGCAGCTCCTCACCGCGGGACTCTATTTGTCGATGGAGCATACCGCGAGCAGCGTGTTCGGCAGCGGCTTCACCGACAACACCAAG
>CAZOTG010000385.1:0-2619 GCA_964582585.1 uncultured Chromatiaceae bacterium
AGGGTGAATGTACCCGAATACCATGTGATCACGGATGAGGAAGACAATGTTGTAACAAAATACCAAAGCTACATGCGCTTGGGGAAAAAGGCTGATGCCGAAACCAGCTTGGCTGAGTATGAGAAAAATTTTGATCAAAACGAAAACAACAATGACTACGTACCGCCAGTCGAAGGCCCCGATGGTTGGCTGGATTATACGGACGGCAATCATACCTCCATTGCCCAGGGGCATCGCAAAGTGTTGACCGGCGGGAATAAATCGGAAATCGTCAACGGCACCTACAATCTGACCATTGCCGAGGGGGGTATGAATGTCTATGACGCCCAGCCGTTTTACAACGTGAGTTGGCACAAATCATTCGGCGATTCCTGGTGCAAATTCGAGACCCAATTTCTCTCTGAAATCAACTTCACCAGCGGACAATCCACAAATGTCTTCATGGGGACCAAGGCGGATGCCACGTTGGGTGCAACGCTTAATATCGACTTGGGTCTCGGCATCAATCTTGGCGCGATGATGCAGTATGAAAATGTCGTTGGCCCGGTGATCAATATCTCAAAAGAGAGTGAAACAGTTGCCGAGAAATCAATCCTTTTAAAAGTTGATCATGGGGTGGACCAAAAGCAGGAACGCATTCAGGCCCTGGCGCTACTAGCCGGCACCGCGGGCACGGCTGTAGCCAGTCAAGCCATTGCCGGCATGTTATCGTCCTGGGATTGGTTCAAGAAGAAAGACTTCTCAACGTGGGGAGGCATGCTGGCCTCGGGCGTCATCCCGGCCGCTGCAGCAGCGGCTGCGGTTCTCGCATATTACAAATATTCAAAAAGAAAAAGAGAGCCGTCTCCAAATACAACTCAAATTGAAATGAGCAAGGATAAAATCGAGATCAACAATAAACCCGCTGAAGGCTCTGAAACAGAAACCATTGAGTTAAAATGCGGGAAATCTACCATCGTCCTTCAAGCAAACGGCGAAATAAAAATCAAAGGTGATACAATTATTCTTGAAGCACCAAAAGAGTTGACGGGCTGGGGCAACAATATCAGTTTGATGGGAGATGAGGCCGGCAAGACCACCATTTCCGGAAAAACGGTGACCATTCACTCGGACCAGAAGACCACCGTAAGCAGCACTACGAAAACCGCCATCGAGGCCAATGTCGGCGTTGATATGGGTGGTCCCGATACCAAAGGTGCCGAAATTAAACAAAAGCAGGCTGCCGCCAAGAAGAAACGCAAGGACCGATCCTCCCGCATTGCGGAATCCAAGGCCAAGCGGCCGCCCGACAAAGGATAAAATCCAAAACGACAGGTAACCCCAATGCAACATTGGGGGTAAGATCAAATCAAGGAAGCTGCTGTACATCTACTGAAACCTTAAGGTGGTGGCCACAGCCGCCTTCGAAAGTGCCCTGCAACGGGCAGACATCACTGTAATCCCGCCCCCTGGCAACAGCAATGTAGTGTCCGTCCATCCGCCGGTTGTTGGTGGGGTCCAACCCCAGCCAGCCGCCGAGAGGATCGTAGACTTCCAACCAGGCATGAGAAGCATCGGCCGCAATACGGTGGTCTTTGCTCCGAAAGGCCGCCGTATGAACATACCCGCTGACATAGCGGGCCGCCCAGCCCAGGGATCGCATGCAGGCCAGGGCCAAGTGGGCATAATCCTGGCACACGCCTTGGCGGAAAGCCAAAACCTCTTCCGCATTGGTTTGGTCGTGAGTGACCCCGGCCCTGAACGTCAAATCGACGTGAATCCGGCGACAGAGTGCTTCCGCTTGGGCATGGATCGATTGATTCCGATCAAAAATCTGCGACGCATAGGCATGAATCGTAGCGCTCAAAGGAATGAGTCGGGTGGCCTGCAAATAGAGGGACAAATCGGCCGAAGATACTTGCCTGTCATCGATCCGCGCACCCTGCGCCCGTACAGGCGGAACTTGCCGGGTGTCAAAACGTGCTACCGTACTGATGGCGCTGATGTGCAGGCGCTGCAGATGACGATCGATCTGCAGGCGATGCCCGTGGTTGCCGAATGTATCCAAGGGCAAACTCTGCAGATTTGCCGGCGGGCGGCTCACAATCTGAAAGTACTCGCATTGCTGGCCCGTTTCATCCCTGGGCCGCAATCGGCCCAGCAAATCAATATTGAAGGCCTCTTCTTCAAAGCGGTATTCGGTGGTATGCACGATGCGAAAGCGTTTCATTATCTACTTTCCACAGGAACCCTATCCCAATAGCATGCGATCGGTGACCCCGTCCTCTTTTTGAAAATCATAAAAACGCGCCACAAGGTCTTCCTGGGTCAAGGCTGCTTTCTCCGCTGCGCGGATGTCCAGGATAATTCTGCCCCGATGCAGCATGATCAGGCGATTGCCCATCTGCAGGGCCTGGCGCATGTTGTGGGTGACCATCAGGGTAGTTAGACGGCCCTCGGTGACAATACTGCCGGTCAAGTCCAGAATCTGCCGGGCGGTTTTGGGATCCAGGGCGGCGGTGTGTTCATCCAGCAGCAGGACCTGGGGTGGCACCAGGGTGGCCATCAGCATGGTGAGGGCCTGACGCTGCCCGCCGGAAAGAAGCCCCACCCGGTCCCCTATCCGATTCTCCAATCCCA
>CAZOTG010000386.1:0-2597 GCA_964582585.1 uncultured Chromatiaceae bacterium
GCAAGATCTTTCTTGGTCGGGTAACGCGGCGGCGCTCGTGTCGATGATTGCCTACCCGGAGCGTGATTTTCCTGAACGATCGGTATTGTATGTTCATCGCGACATGGTTCTCAGGTGCGATGGGGACAACTGTGAGATGAGTCGGATTGATCCCCCGTTAATGGTAATGACCAACTCTCATTGACTGCCAAGATCTATCGTCATATTGGCCATGCTGCTCGGGTTCATTGAGCTTGAGCACCATCATCTTCAATGGTCGGATGATGGACATATGGGTAGCGATTGCTTCCCTCCGAATCCTGGCGTCTATCGCCGACGGGTGACGAGGAGCAGGGACCATACAAGCGACCCGACGATGCAAAAACCCCGCTCGAGGGGGAAAGCGTTGTCGCGCGGTCGCTGCTCTCTTGAACATCTAGCAGCAATCCTCGGTAGCGCTTTTCCTCTCGGAAGTACCGAAAGGAAATCGCTATGCCGCTTGATAATCAGACGTTGGTACACGATGCAGTCGCATCGCATGCCGAACTCGAGGGCCTCGTTGAACGCATCGTTGAGCTGACGATTGCACGGATCAACAGCGGCGCCCGCAAACCCTTCCTCAACAGCCGCGAATGCGCAGAACTGATCGGGGTCACGCCCGAGCATCTGTGTGCCATGCGTGCGCGAGGCGAAGGCCCGACCTGGTCGGGTGCCGGCAAGTGGGTCCGATACGATCGGCAAGTTGTTCACAAGTGGCTCGCCAATTTGCCGCAACAGCCGAATTCGGTGGCGTTCGACCGCCTTCTGGCGATGACGGAGGAGTGAGCCATGCCTCATCCAATGAAAAATATCCCCTCGGCCCGCTTTGTCGCGCACCGCATTAGACGCGCACGGCTGTCGCACGGAGACTCACACGTGAGGCGCCATCGGTCGGTAGCCCGTCGGCAACGCCGGGGGCTGCCTGACTATCGGAGGTTTTCCATGACTTACCGATCCGCCCTGGAGAACAACCGAGGCCGTGTCTCGAAGGCTTCTGGAGTCGTTTCATGACGAAGAACATGAAGCGACGCCCGAATTCCTTCAAACACGCTCGCCAGGTGCTTGGCGTCTATGCCCTACGCCACGGCGACGCGGCGAAGCGGGAATTGATTGAAAGCATTACTGGCGAAAGCGTTTTGCCGCTCGAGGCTGACAAACGCGCCACACTAACTACTGCCGCGACATCGTCGAAGGTTGTCGTATTCAGCACCTTCCGGCGAGTTCGCCGCGGCAGCGCCAAACCCGATTTTTAACCCACACAATCGAGCATTTGTCATGAACAGGAATACCGAAAACGCAATTCACGCTGTCAACTTCCTTCGTCGCATTCGCAAGAACGGCCCCTGGACCCTTGCGAGCATCGATCCCGATAGTGGTCGATTAACGGTGCATGGCTTTCGCCTGGTGGAACTTGACGCGATGTCATTATGGATCGAGACCCGCATGGGCAAGGAGAACCTCTATTTCATTCCGAACCCGACCAGGCGGCGCATGACTAAAAAGCCGCGCGAAGCGGATATTGCCTGTTACGAGTTCGCCCACGTTGACTGTGACCCGCTCGATGGCGAGAGCCCCGAGGACGCATACAAGCGACACCGAAAGGCATTGCAGGCGCACAACCCGCCGCCCACGATTATGTATTCCTCGGGCAATGGTGTCGTCGGATTGTGGCGCGTCAATCCCTCGATCAAGCTCGAAAGCGAACGCGTTGTCGAAGCCTGCAAGGCGATCAACAAGGCGATCGCCGGTGCGCTTGGCGGGAAGGAAAAGGGCTACGACCACTGCCATAGCCTCGACCATCTCTTGCGCCTGCCCCACACCCTGAACCTGCCGGACGCCCGCAAGCGGGCCAAGGGACGCACACCCGTCATGGCCGGCAAGATTTCAGAGTATCCAACCCGGGAGTTCGCCGATTTCGAACTGCCCATCGGTTCGCCGGCGATTGCCCCGAGCTCTGACCGCGAGATCGGTCCCGCAGAGTCCGTCGAGGCTTTGGATGACCTTAACCTTCCTGATCACGTAAGACATCTGGTCGAGCATGGTGACACGGAATGCAAATATCCGTCGCGCTCCGAGGCGGACTTCGCAACGATTACCGGAATGATGCGCGTCGGTGTTTCCGACGAGCAGATCCTGGGCATACTGACTGACGATCGATGGAAAGTCGGCGAACGCTTGCGCGAACGCAATGACCCTGACGACGCTGCGCGTAAGGAAATCGAACGCGGCCGCAATAAACTTGGCGAGCCGGAATTTCCACCGCTCGAAAATCCAGCACCTGAAAAGAAGGCCGACCCGGCCCGCTTCAAGGCGCTAAAACTCTCGACCGTGATGTCTCAACCAGAGCCCAGGTGGTTGATCCAAGACATTCTCACCGAGAATGCTTTGTTCGAAATATTCGGTCAGTTCAAAGCCGGAAAAACCTTTTATGGAATCGAGCTAGCTTTGTGCATTTCGACTGGTTTCGATTTCTTCGGCGCCAAGACTACCCAGGGTCGCGTCGTCTACATCATCGCCGAGGGCAACGCCAAACTATTCGGCTACCGCGTTAAACAGTGGATCACGGAGCGCTGCAAGGG
>CAZOTG010000387.1:0-2594 GCA_964582585.1 uncultured Chromatiaceae bacterium
CCAGCGGTTTCGTTTATTACGTGTCGCTGAAGGGGGTGACCGGTGCGGCGACCCTCGATATCGCGGCGGTGACGGATAAGGTGCAGACCATTCGCGCCGCGACCAAGCTCCCCATCGGCGTGGGCTTCGGTATCCGCGACGGCAGCTCCGCGGCGCGGGTGGCGGCGGTGGCCGATGCGGTGATCGTGGGCAGCGCGCTGGTGAGCAAGATTGGCGCATTGGCCGACGCCCCTGATAAGATTCCGGCAGAGGCCGCGGCTTTGATCGCCGAAATGCGGCGGGCGATGGATGAAAAATAAGTTTCGAGTTACGAGTTTCGAGTTTAAAGTTGGTACAGCGCTCGAAGCCCCTAACTCGAAACTCTAAACTCGAGACTCGAAACTGAATATATGAGCTGGTTCGAAAAACTTCTGCCTTCCAAGATTCGTACTGAAGGCAAGACCAAGAAGGCGATCCCGGAAGGGCTGTGGACCAAGTGCGAGGTCTGTGCGGGGGTGTTGTACCGGGCGGAGATGGAGCGCAGCCTGGACGTCTGTCCCAAGTGCGGCCACCATATGCGCCTCAATGCACGCCGACGCTTGGATACCTTCCTCGATCCCGAACCCCGCGTCGAGATCGGTACCGACATCGAGCCGCAGGATATCCTCAAGTTCAAGGACACCAAGCGCTATAAGGACCGCCTCACCCAGGCTCAAAAGAATACCAATGAACGAGACGCCCTGGTGGTGATTCACGGCCAAGTCAAGGAGCTGCCCTTGGTGGCGGCGGCCTTTGAGTTCGGTTTCATGGGTGGTTCCATGGGGGCGGTTGTGGGCGAGCGCTTCGTGCGCGCTGTAAATTTGTGTCTTGAAGAGCGCATTCCTCTGGTGTGTTTCTCCGCCAGCGGCGGCGCCCGTATGCAGGAGGCGCTGTTCTCGCTGATGCAGATGGCCAAGACCAGCGCCGCCCTGGCCAGGCTCAGCCAACAAGGTATCCCCTTCATCTCCGTGCTCACCGATCCCACCATGGGCGGGGTATCGGCTAGCCTGGCCATGCTGGGTGACATCAATCTCGCCGAGCCCAATGCTCTGATCGGCTTCGCCGGGCCGCGGGTGATCGAGCAGACGGTGCGAGAGACCCTGCCGGAGGGCTTTCAACGCAGTGAATTTCTGTTGCAGCACGGCGCCGTCGACATGATCGTCGACCGCCGCGACATGCGCGACCGCGTCGCCAATCTCCTGGCCATGCTGACGAATCAGCCCATGGGATAAACCCAACCGGAGTTGTGAGTTTCGGGTTTAGCGTTTCGAGTTGTCGCTCCTCGAGGCTTTCAACTCTAAACCCGAAACTCTAAACTCGAAACTGTCTTTGAATGCGCTACTCCACCCTCGCTGACTGGCTCACCTGGCAAGAGACGCTGCATCCCGCCAAGATTGATTTAGGTCTGGAGCGGGTGCGGACGGTATTGCGGCGCATGGGTTTGGAACAGCCTTCCTATGCGGTGATCACCGTAGGGGGCACCAATGGCAAAGGTTCTTGCGTGGCCCTGATGGAGGCGATGCTCAGCGCCGCCGGTTACCGGGTGGGCGCCTATACCTCTCCCCATCTGTTACGCTACAACGAACGGGTACGCGTGGCCCAGAACATGGTCGGCGACGCCCAGTGGTGCGAGGCCTTTGCCCGGGTGGATGAGGCGCGCCAGGACATCACTCTGACCTATTTTGAATTCGGTACCTTGGCCGCCCTGGACCTTTTTTCCCGCGCCGGGCTGGATATCGCTGTCATGGAAGTGGGCATGGGCGGTCGCCTGGACGCGGTCAACGTCCTGGACGCGGACCTGGCCGTCATAACCACGGTGGATATTGATCATACCGCCTGGTTGGGCGCCGATCGCGAGCAGATCGCCGTGGAGAAGGCGGGGATCCTTCGCAGGAGCCGGCCGGCGGTGTACGGTGACGCCAATCCGCCCGCCGCCTTGGTGACACAGGCCCGCGCCTTGGGTGTGCCGCTGCATTGCTTCAGTTGGGATTTCGGGTATGAGCTGGAGCGGCAGGGGTGGTCATGGTGGGGCCTGGGGCGTCGCCGCCATATCTTGCCGATGCCGCGCATGCGCGGTCTTTTTCAGCTCAAGAACGCCGCGACGGCGCTCATGGCTTTGGAATTGTTGGCGCCCCGTTTTCCGGTGGGGCAGCAGGCGGTACAGGCCGGTTTGAGTTCGGCGGAGTTGCCAGGACGCTTGCAGTTCCTGGATGAGCGGGGCTTGCGCATCTGCGATGTTGCCCACAATCCCCAGGCCGCCGCGGCCCTGGCGGAGGGATTGACGAATTTGCCGTGTAGCGGAGCGACCCATGCGGTAGTAGGCCTGTTGGCGGACAAGGATATGGCGGGGGTGATCGGGGCGATGTCCGGGACGGTAGATATGTGGCATGTTGCAGGCCTCGACTGTGAGCGCGGTGCCGCAGCGCCGCAACTGGCGCAGCAGGTCCGCGCCGTTGCCGGGGAACAGGCGGTCCGTGAATATGCCGCAGTACCCGCCGCCTTGGCGGCGGCGGCGGCGTCGGCCGCCGCCGCCGATCGCAACGTGGGGGTCGGGTCGTTCGATACAGCCGCAGCCG
>CAZOTG010000388.1:0-2577 GCA_964582585.1 uncultured Chromatiaceae bacterium
CACAGTGGATAAGGACCGAACTGTCTCACGACGTTCTGAACCCAGCTCGCGTACCGCTTTAACCGGCGAACAGCCGGACCCTTGGGACCTTCTCCAGCCCCAGGATGCGATGAGCCGACATCGAGGTGCCAAACCGAGTCGTCGATGTGAACTCTTGGACTCGATCAGCCTGTTATCCCTAGCGTACCTTTTGTCCGATGAGCGACGGCAATTCCACATTAAACCGTCGGATCATTTGGGCCTGCTTTCGCACCTGCTCGACTTGTAGGTCTCACAGTTAACCTGGCTTCTACCCATACGCTCGACGTACGGTTGCCAACCGTACTGAGCCAAGCTTCGCGCTCCTCCGTTACTCTTTGGGAGGAAACCGCCCCAGTCAAACTGACCCGCACGCACTGTCCCCCATCTGGCTTACAGAGTGGGGTTAGAATCCTAATTAGCTAAGAGTGGTGTTTCACATTGCGACTCCATGAGAACCAAAGCCCTCACTTCGAAGTCTCCCACCTACGCTACGCATAATTAATCAAGACACAATACGAGCTTACAGTAAAGGTGCATAGGGTCTTTCCGTCCTACTGCGGGCAGGCGGCATCTTCACCGCCGTTACAGTTTCGCCGAGATCCTCTCCGAGACAGTCGTTCAGTCGTTACACGATTCGTGCAGGTCGGAACTTACCCGACAAGGAATTTCGCTACCTTAGGACCGTTATAGTTACGGCCGACATTCACGGGGACTTAAAGACCGAGCTTTGCCTTGCGGCTAACAAGATCTCTTAATCTTTCAGCATTGGTCACGTGTCACACCCTATACGTCGTCTTGACGACTTTGCAGAGTGCTGTGTTTTTGTTAAACAGTCGCTAAACGCAATTTACTGAGACCTGATCACCGCATCATTGCTGAAACGGTTACAGGCACCCCTTCTCCCGAAGTTACGGGGCTAATGTGCCGAGTTCCTTAGAGAGGTTTCTCTCGCGCGCCTGAGTGCGCTTACACTCACCCACCTGTGTCGGTTTACGGTACGGGCGAACAAGACATACTATGAAACTTTTCTCGACACAGAGATCCACTGATGCGCTTCGGCCGAAGCCTAGGCTCGGTCTTTCGATGACTTAGTCAATGTCTCTCCATGTGTCATTCCATAGCTAATTCTTGTCCGGCGCAGGAATATTTAACCTGCTGTGCATCGGTTACGCCTTACGGCCTCACCTTAGCTCCCGGCTAACCCTGGGGGGACGAACCTGGCCCAGGAAACCTTGGGTTTACGGCGACCAGAATTCTCATCTGGTTTATCGCTACTCGTGTCTGCATTCTCACTAATCAACGCTCCACCGTCCGTTATCGTCCGGCTTCGCAGCATTGATTACGCTCTCCTACCACTGAATCCCGGCGAACCGGAATCCAATCCATAGCTTCGGTATGTGATTTAATCGCCAATCATTTTCGGCGCGACCTCGCTCGATGAGTCAGCTATTACGCACTGTTTAAATGATGGCTGCCTCTAAGCCAACATCCTCACTGTCTAAGCAACGTCACATCCTTTCCACTTAATCACATTTAGGCACCTTAGCTGATGGTCTGGGCTGTTGCCCTCTCGGCTACGAATCTTATCACCCGCAGCCTGATTCCTATGATACTGAGACCGACGGTATTCGGAGTTTGATTGGTTTTGGCAGCCTGGTGGGGCCCCTAAGCCATTCAGTGCTCTACCTCCGCCGGGTACTTCCATAAGACTCGCCCTCAAGCGATTTCGGAGAGAACCAGCTATCACGGGGTTTGATTAGTCTTTCGCTCCTACTCTCAAGTCATCTCAGGATTTTTCAACATCCACGAGTTCGGTCCTTCACTGCGTGTTACCGCAGCTTCAACCTGCTCAAGAGTAGATCACCTCCGCTTCGGGTCTATTGCCAGCGACTGATCGCGCTGTTCGCACTCGGTTTCCCTTCGCCTCCAGTTCAAAGAACTTTAGGCTGGCCACTGACAATAACTCGCAGACTCATTATGCAAAAGGCAAGCTGTCACCACTTGCGTGGCTCCAACACATTGTAGGCATATGGTTTCAGGTTCTATTTCACTCCGCTAACAGCGGTTCTTTTCGCCTTTCCCTCGCGGTACTAGTTCACTATCGGTTGCCAAGGAGTATTTAGTCTTATCCGGTGGTCCGGACGGATTCGCACAGAGTTTCACGTGCACCGTGCTACTTGGGATACCTCTAGGCGGCTTCAGGCTTTTGCTTACCCGGCTGTCACGGTCTTTGGCCCAACTTTCCAGATGGTTCAGCTAGCTATTCACGCGCCACATTAAGGTCCCGCAACCCCGGGAAGACAAGTCTTCCCGGTTTAGACTTTTCCGCTTTCGCTCGCCACTACTGACGGAATCAGTTCGTTTTCTTTTCCTGCGGTTACTGAGATGTTTCACTTCACCGCGTCTCGCTTCATTGGACTATGAATTCATCCAATGATAACCGGTTGTAACACCGGCTGGGTTGTCCCATTCGGAAATCCACGGATTAACGCCTGCTTGCGGCTTCCCGTGGCTTATCGCAACTTGCTACGTCCTTCATCGCCTCTTGGCACCAAG
>CAZOTG010000389.1:0-2563 GCA_964582585.1 uncultured Chromatiaceae bacterium
TCCGATCGATAAGGTCATCGGCCTGCTGGTGGACAATGTCTCAGAAGTGGCATATGTGCCTAATTCGCAAATCGAGGCGGCTCCCAATGTGGGCAGCGACGATGGCAATAGATACGTATCCGGGGTCTCCAACAGGGACGGCGAATTGCTTATCATGCTCGATCTGGCCAAGTTGATAGAAATGGAATAGATGCGACTGTTCTATATGAGCATTCGACCATGGCTGATATAGGGAATATCAAACCACCGGGACCGGTATGGCCGCAACCTTCAGTCGAAAAGGTCAAGCGTAAAGAGGGTGAAGCGGAACAGCAGCGACGGCAAGGGCAAAATCCACCCTCACAGAAGGATGATGATAATGATGAGGACGGGAGCGGGATCGATGAGTATGTCTAGGGCATATTATTATGATTGATATCTGGTTGCTGGCGCCTTTCTTCATCATTATCGCATCTCTTGTGGCGTGGGAGATTTTTCGTGGGATTCGGCACCAAAAACAGATGCGGCAACAGGATATTACAATGCGTCGTCTGCAGAATGATTTGCACGCCCTATGCGCCGGATCCATCAGTATGGGCAAGCACATCTCGGCCTTGGAGCAAAGGCTGCGCCGCGTGACGGAGCGCCAGGATCAATTGGAGTTGCGCGATCCCGTACAGCAGGCATATGCCCATGCCATTCGATTGGCGCAACAAGGGGCCGACGTGGGTGATCTGATGGAGCGTTGCGGGCTTGCGCAGGGGGAAGCCGAGTTGTTGCTGAGGGTGCACCGCGTACAACGGCGTCAAGCCGCGTCGGCTTGACGGGCTACCAGTCTATTTGAACCTCCACCAACTCCGGCAGGGGTTTTCCGATAAAGTAACCTTGGGCATAATCGGCGCCATATTGTATAAGCAGGTCCAATATTTCTTTGTTCTCAACGAACTCCGCTATAATTTTCTTGTTCAGGGTCTTGGCGATCTCGATCATGGATTTGACCAGGGTCTGGTCAACCGGATCGCTGGTGAGATTAGTAATGAAGGCGCCGTCTATTTTCAGGTAATCGACAGGAAATTCTTTTATATAATTGAAGGAGCTGAAGCCTGAGCCAAAATCATCTAGCGCGAAGCGGCATCCCAACTGCCGGATATTCATGATCATCTCGCGCGTCTGCGAATAGTTCGCTATCGCGGCGGTCTCAGTGATCTCGAAGACGATCTTATCAGGTTGCACCCCGGACTTCTCAAGCTTTTCCTTTAGCAGGGGCAGCAATGCGGTATCTTGAAAGGCGTAGCTCGAAAGGTTGATGCCTAAGGAGGCATCCTTGAACTTTTGGGGGAGGTCGCGAAGGATGTCGATGGCGTGACTAACCACCCAAAGATCGATGTCATGGATAAGTCCCATTTTTTCCGCGACGGGTATGAAGTTATTCGGCGGGATCAGCTTGCCGTCATCACCCACCATACGGATCAAGGTTTCGTAATGGGTCACGGATTTATCTTTGAGGCACAAAACGGGCTGAAACACCAGCTTGAATTTGTCGTTGGCCAACGCATCGCGAATGAGGGGAACCCAATGAATGGCGCTGCGCAGGTTCGACATCTCGGTGTCTTCTTTATTGAAGAGGTGGACGATATTGCGTCCATGGGTTTTCGCCACATAGCAGGCCTGATCGGCCCGCGCCAACACCTCGCTGGCGCTGGCCAGGTCGCCGGGCTTTATGGTGGCCACGCCGATGCTCGCGCCGATGTGATAGTTGTGGTTATTGGTGCTGAACTGGAATTGATCCATGATATGGCGCAGCTTTTCGGCGATTTCCAGGGCCTTCACCTCGGTGATGTCTTCCACCAGCACCGTGTACTCGTCGGAGCTGATCCTGGCCAATAAGCCGGACGTGCCGATTTCGTGGCGCAGGATATTGGCGACCTCACTCAGTAGCCTGTCACCGGCCGCGTGTCCCTCGGCATCGTTGATTACCTTGAAATGATCGAGATCGATATAGAGCAAAGCGCTCAAGCATCCGCCCTTGCGCGCCCGCAATACCACGACTTCCAGTTGCTGTTCCAGGCGCCGGCGATTGCATAGCCCGGTAAGGTCATCATGATTGACCAGATGTTGAAGGCGCGCCTCGATGATGCGTCGTTCCGAGAGTTCCGTCTCCAGATCCTGTTCCCGCGATTTGCGCAGATCGCGTTCCTTTTTCAAGGAGAGGGCGGAGATGATCCTCGGCATGAGATCGACGCGACGCACGGGCTTGAACAGGATGTCCACCGCGCCGGCTTCAAAACTTTCGCGCGCCACTTTTTCCTGCCAGGTGGCGTTGGCGGTAATCATGATGACGGGTATATCAACCCATTCTTCATGAGAATGCAGAATTCGGCACACCTCGTACCCATCCATGCCCGGCATCATAATGTCCAGGAGTACGGCATCGATGGTACTGACGCCGTTGCTGACCTGTTGACGCAGGCATTCCAGGGCGGCCTTGCCCGAATTAGCGGTATGAAGGCTGGTAAAACCGCTGCGGGTCAGCATGGTCTTGATCAAGTCGACGTTATCGGGGATGTCGTCAACGATCAATATG
>CAZOTG010000390.1:0-2550 GCA_964582585.1 uncultured Chromatiaceae bacterium
GGCTACAAGTCGAAGGAAGAAAAGAATTATACAATTGGCTATGCGGAGTCTTCCGATGGGTTGGCTTGGCAGAGAATGGATGGCGATGCGGGCATAACGCGATCGGATACCGGTTGGGATTCTGAGATGATTTGTTATCCGGCGTTTCATCCTTGCGGCCGCAAAATGTACATGTTTTATTCCGGCAACGGGGTAGGTAAGGGCGGATTGGGCTACGCGGTTGCAGATAACTTCTTGCTCTGAGTGGTTTCGCTCCAACCCAAGCGCACCGGTCTTATTTTGGGTAGCGCGAATCTGCAATTCTGGTGGCGCTATCGCATGGGACGCAGCATCGTCATTTCCCAATCGATGTATTTTCCATGGGTCGGCCTTTTGGAGCAGATGCGCCTTGCCGATACGTTTGTTCATTATGACACTGTTGCTTTTGACCGAGGATTCTACAACCGGGTACAAGTGAAGACCGAACAGGGATCTCGCTGGATCACGGTGCCGTTAAGTGATCACCGCCGCGGTCAGCTGATCGATGAGATTAGAATTAACAAGACCCAAAATTGGCAAAAACAGCATATCGGAATGCTAAGGCAGGCTTATCGGAGTGCGCCATTCAGAGACGAGATGCTCGATCTGGTGGACTCCGTCATAGGCGCCCCCGCCGAAACGTTAGGTCAAGTGTCCAGAGCTTCGGTGTTGGCATTGGCCGATTACTTTGACCTGCGATCATCGCGCGATTTCGTGGACGCACGGACGCTGAGCGTCCAGGGGGAGAGGAGTCAACGGCTTCGCGATATGGTTCTGGCATTACACGGTACGAGATACATCACTGGACACGGTGCACGAAATTACCTCGATCACACACTGTTTGAAAACGCGGGTATCGCCGTCGAATACATGCGTTACGAGTGCATCCCGTACCCACAGCTTCACGGCCCTTTCACGCCCTATGTTACGAGTCTCGACTTGATTGCAAATTGTGGGAAGCGCGGGAGCGCCGTTATTCAGTCAACGGCTGTTGACTGGAGACAATTCATCAATACGTCCGCATGACAAATATAG
Organism: uncultured Chromatiaceae bacterium; assembly: GCA_964582585.1. Classification (GTDB taxonomy): domain Bacteria; phylum Pseudomonadota; class Gammaproteobacteria; order DRLM01; family DRLM01; genus JARRQJ01. The sequence continues at coordinate 1,054 of CAZOTG010000390.1, forward strand.
CGATGTGGTCGGCTAGGTGGCTTTGGTTGAATGGAAGGCCGTGGAAATGCTCGCAGGCCAGCCTATTGCCAAAACGCCGGTCAAGGTGATGTCACCACCCCGGCCGGATGCGCTTCATTGAAGGTCGGCACAACGCTCCTTGTACTTGCGAATCTGGCGGAAATACTGCAACAAGGCGCGTAAGCCAGCGGCCTTTCGTGCAAACATGCGCGGTCCAAGGTTGCTGTGGTTTTTTTGTACGCTGCCGAAGACTAACCATTCTGGAACCAGGCCGCGGCGTAACACGGATAATTCAAAAATCACCGCGCCCGAAGTCTTTCGACGCAATGTACGGTCGTTGATTGATCATAGCACTCAAGACCGGCGCCGATAGCCATCGCCTGTAAAGTATGTCGTCGTTGCGTCAGAGTTCGGTGTTCAATCGACTGACGAGAAATGATCATGCTGGCCAAGTCTCAGAAAGAGCTATCTTACGGTGTCTTGGACCAACGAGCCGTCGTTGACGACATAAACAGGACGGCGGAGCAAATCACCTATCTCGGCTATTCAGTCATAGAGTCTGGCTACACCACCAGCGAGATAGATGACATTCGTCGCATTTTTGACGAAACGCACCGCAAGTACGCGGAGCGATACGGCGAGCACGCTTTGAGGGAGATTGACGAATACAACGGCATTCGGCTGCCGCTCGTGTTCAATGACACGTTCCTGAAGCTGGCAACCAATCCAAAGGTGATTGAGCTCGTCAAAAAACTTATCCAGAACAAGTTTATCCTCAATCAGCAGAATGCGATCATTAATCCACCGGGCCAAACTTACAACCAAGCGCTCTGGCATAGAGATTTGCCATACCAGCATTTCGTGAGTTCGAAGCCGCTGGCGATTAATGCTCTCTATTGTGTCGACGAGTTCACAACGCAAAACGGGGCCACATTCGTCTTGCCTTCAAGTCACACCCAAGAAGCGTTCCCGTCCGACGCGTATATAGAGAGCAACGCGAAGCAGGTCGTGGCGCCCGCGGGTTGTTTCGTTGTGCTCGATTGCATGGTGTTCCACCGTGGCGGCCCAAATGGAGCCTCTGTTCGACGCCGTGCTGTCAATCACGTATACACGACGGCGTTCATTAAACAGCAAATTGACATTCCGTCCGCCCTCGGAAACGAGCGGATTTTCTCGCCGGAATTGGCTGATCTTTTGGGTTTTCGTTATCGCATTCCCAGAACGGTCGATGAGTTCCTGAGATCGAGGAGGCGTGAGTAGCCCGCGAGTGAATGCAGCGCGTTTCACCGCGCTGGCATATGCTCGCACCGCTTCGCCGGCTGCGCGCAATCGCCTGAACAAGGACAGATTTTGCCACCGGCGGCTGGGAACGACGCCCGCCCGCACCCGAACGCGTGCGCGCCTAAAGCGTGCGGCTGAGCGCCAGCGGTTGGCTAGCCATCGCGCCCGGCGCGTTGGCGCGGCCGGAGGCGCCATAGGTCGAGGGCGCCTGCTTGC
>CAZOTG010000391.1:0-2545 GCA_964582585.1 uncultured Chromatiaceae bacterium
GCTGTGCTGAGTGTTGGCGTTGCCTTGATAGTAATTGTCTATGCCCCCGCAAGTCGCCAGCTAACAACGGGCTAATGGGGATTGTCGACTCTCAGATCGACGTGCCCCAAGAAACCGCCCTTTCCTAAGACGCGGTCGATGGCGCCCAATTTGAGGAAGCCGCTTCGCCGACTTCCCTCCCCTCGCTCGCCCGTTCTCGAATACGCCCTCCGCCCCCTCGAGCAACTGATGCTTCCACTGATGGATGGGGTGGTTGCCAGGTACACGTGAAAAGTCCAATCTTCGCAAGGCCAAATGGCAGCCTGGGCAATTCTCTGGCGCTCGTCGTCGGTAGGCACGATGAGTTCATTGGCAGCACGCCGGCAGGGAGGCCGGCGGCGAAGGGCTTGGAATCATGGGTGGCGCCGCGGCCAGGGATGCTGCGAGCGTGATGTCGAGGTGTGGCGGTGGTCGAGCAAACGTCTTCGTCGGCGAGGGCCCCAGGGCCAGGGCGGATGGAGCAGCGGAGAGAATGTCCGAAGGATTTTGCTGCCCTCCATCCGGATACGGCCGGTGCAGCTTGAAGGCGTGGTACGGGTGGGGCGTCACGATGGTTGACGAGCATCGCGGGGACGGTGCCGCGCTGGTTACGAGCGAAGAGACGGGCGACCTTCGGTTTTTTTCTTTTTAGTTTTCCATGACGGCATACGTCACCCTGAATGATGAAAATGGGGCCTGAAGAAGGAAAAAGTTGAAGGTTGTGGCCGCATGGAGGATGATCAATGGGTACCGGTCGAGCGGGTCGCAGGTCGAAACACACTGGAGCCTTGAGCCCGACTTTTAGTTTGACTCGGAGATGGCTGCGTACCCTGTATTGTTGTCCGTATTGGTCACGGAACACGCGTGGCAGACTGGAATGCCCTGGCCAACTCCTCCGCCGACCGGCAGTTATTCCATGATAACGGGGGTGCTGGGAAATGGAAACGATCTATCGCTGTGTGGCCGGGTTGGATGTCCATAAGGAGTTTGTGACGGTGGCGGTTCGGTCGCTGGACGAACAGGGTAAAGTGGCCACAGAGGTCGAAACGTTTGGAACGATGACCAGCGACCTCTTGGCTCTGAGCGACTGGATGGCGCAGCGCGGCGTGACCCACGTAGCCATGGAATCGACCGGGGTGTTGTGGAAGCCCGTTTGGAACATCCTGGAGGGACGGTTTGAGTGTTTGCTGGTCAACGCCCGGGAGCTGAAACAGGTCCCAGGGCGCAAGAGCGACATTCGGGACTGTCAGTGGATCGCCCAACTGCTGGCTTGCGGGTTGCTCAGGAGCAGCTTTGTACCGGAAGCGGGGCAGCGAGCCTTGCGAGACTTGACGCGTCTGCGGGCGGCGTTGTCGGAGGAGCAGGGGCGGGTCGCCAACCGGATTCACAAGGTATTGCAGGACGCGAATATCAAGCTCAGTTCGGTGGCAACCGACATCTTGGGCAAGTCGGGACGCCGGATGCTGGCGGCGATCATTGCCGGCGAGCGTAACCCGGAGCGACTGGCGGAACTGGCGTTGGGACGGCTGCGTAAGAAGGAAGAGCGGTTGCGTCTGGCTCTGCAAGGACACGTCAGCGACCATCATGTGTTCTTGTTGCGCGAGCTGTTGGACCATCTGGACTATCTGGACGGTAAGGTCGCGCGATTGGATGAGCAGATTGAGCAAGCCGTCTGCCCTTTTGTCTCCGAAGCGACGATGCAGCGTCTGACGGCGGTGCCGGGCTTGCAGCGTCGAACGATTGAAAACGTCGTGGCCGAGATCGGCAGCGACATGAAACAGTTTCCCACGTCGGCTCATCTCAGTTCGTGGGCTGGGGTCTGTCCTGGGAATGAGGAGTCGGCGGGCAAGCGCAAGCGGAGCAAGACCACTAAGGGGAGCCGCTGGCTGCGTCGTGCATTGGCCGAAGCGGCTTGGGGAGCTAGCCGGACGAAGGGAAGTTACTTCAAGGCTCAGTACCACCGGCTGGCACCGCGGCGCGGGCGAAAGCGAGCGATCGTGGCGATCAGTCATTCTCTCCTCGAGGTGATTTACTATTTGCTCAGGTCACCGGATACGGAATACCATGATTTGGGAGAAGACCATTTTGCGAAACAGCAACCGGAGCGACTGCGGCGTTATCTGGTCAAACGTCTACAATCGCTCGGTTACGACGTGACATTGACCGAGCGGCCCGACGCTGCCTGACACAAACAGTCCAAGCCATGCGGCCACGCTGTCAGCAGACCCCCGCACCCAACCGGGCAGGCCTGTCACGACCGCTCTCCGCGCCCAACCAAACCCGCTGCCGGGAAATTTTCGTGGCAGGTGTTGGGCCAACCGGTTTTACGGGGCTGGCAACGAGAGGGGAGGGGAGGAGTCGGTGTGATCGGTGGGACGGAAGTGACCGAGTCGTGTCGGTGGCGTTGGGTCAGGCGTCAGTTGGTCTTTCCGTGGGGGAGTGAGGTGTGGGGATGGTCGGCGGAGGCGGCTGCTGGGGGGGCGTTGGGGGGAGCCGTGAGCGGGCTGGCATTTGCGTCTGTTGTCGG
>CAZOTG010000392.1:0-2538 GCA_964582585.1 uncultured Chromatiaceae bacterium
AGGCCATCACCGCGGGCCGGCTGGAGGCCTATGTACGGGATTTTTATGCCCGGCGCGTGCAAAGCGAGCCGGCTGTGTCATAATAGCGGCCTTTCGCGGTCCCTTGCGCGGGGGCCGGATCCGAGAACATCGAAAAAGATAAAAGGGTTTGCCATGAGTCTGTTGATTTCCGATGCCTGGGCGGAGGCCGCGCCCGCGGCGCCCCAAGATCCCGGCCTGATGGGATTTGTACCGCTCGTCGTCATTTTCGTGTTGTTTTATTTCCTGCTGATCCGCCCGCAAATGAAGCGCGCCAAGGATCATCGCAAGATGGTCGAGACCCTGGCGAAGAATGACGAGGTCGTCACCAGCGGCGGCCTGCTGGGCAAGATCATCGACGTGGAAGAGAGTTTCATCACCGTCGAGATCGCCGAGGGCGTGCGGGTCAAGGTGCAAAAGAACGCCGTGACCTCCCTGATGCCGAAGGGGACCGCAAAGAGCTGATCGTCGCTTAGCCCCGTGTCCGGAATCCCTGCTCTAATACTATGAATCGTTATCCAACCTGGAAATATATCCTCATCGCCGGGGTGTTGCTGGTAGGCATCATCTATGCCCTGCCCAACCTCTATGGCGAAGACCCCGCCCTGCAGATCTCGTCGCTGCGCGGCGCCACGGTGGATGCCAAGGTGGAGGACCGGGTGAAACTGGCCTTGAGTCAGGCCCACTTGACGACCCGCGCCGTGGACCTCGGCCCTGGCCACCTGCTGGTGCGTTTCAAGGACACCGAAAGCCAGCTCAAGGCCCAGGAAACGGTGCAGCGTGAACTGGGTGACGACTTTGTGGTGGCGCTCAATCTCGCCCCCACCACGCCCGGATGGTTGCGCGCCATCGGCGCCAAGCCCATGTACCTCGGCCTCGACCTGCGCGGCGGCGTGCATTTCCTGATGGAGGTGGATATGGACGCCGTCATGCAACAGACGGCGGAGCGCTACGTGGAGGAGCTGCGCACCGACTTGCGCAACGAGAAGATCCACTATCTGGCCATTGCCCGCCGCGGCAACGCCGTGGAGCTGAAGTTCAGCAGCGCCGCTGAGCGCGACCAGGCTCGGGAGCAGGTGCACAAGCAATTCCGCGAGTTAGTGCTCACCGACGCCGATGGGGGCGGCAGCTATGATCTGCGGGCAGTGGTCAGCGACAAGCAGCAGCGCGAGACCCGCAAGTTTGCGGTGGAGCAGAACATCACTACCCTGCGCAACCGAGTCAACGAACTGGGCGTGGCCGAGCCGGTGATTCAGCAACAGGGTGAAAACCGCATCGTGGTGGAGTTGCCCGGGGTGCAGGACACTGCCCGCGCTAAGGAGATCCTCGGCGCCACCGCCACCCTGGAATTCCGCATGGTGGACGAAAAACACAATGCTGCGGAAGCGGAGGCGGGCCATGTGCCCATCGGTTCGCGTTTATATCACACCCGCAAGGGCGAGCCGGTCCTGCTGCAACGGCGCATCATCATCACCGGCGATGCCATCACCGACGCCGCATCCGGTATCGACCAGCGCGACAGCAGTCCCGCGGTGTTCATCACCCTGGACGGCAAGGGGGCGCGATCCATGTACAACACCACCAAAGACAACGTCGGCAAACTCATGGCGGTGGTGTTCATTGAAAACAAGACCGAGACCCATTACGTGGACGGCAAGGCGGTGAAGACCAAGAAACGGGTGGAGGAGGTGATCAATCGCGCCACCATTCGCGAACCCTTGAGCAAGCGTTTCCAGATCACCGGTCTGGAGAGCACCGAAGAGGCGCGTAATCTGGCGTTGTTACTGCGGGCGGGCGCCCTCGCCGCGCCGGTGGATATCATCGAGGAGCGCACCGTGGGTCCCAGCCTGGGGCAGGAGAACATCGACAAAGGCTTCATATCCTGCGTCATCGGCTTCGTGCTGGTGATGATCTTCATGGTGGCACGCTACAAGGTGTTCGGCTTGTTCGCCAGCGCCGCGCAGATGGTGAACCTGGTGCTGATCATCGCCATCCTGTCCTTGATGCAGGCGACCCTCACCTTACCCGGTATCGCGGGTATCGTGCTCACCGTGGGTATGGCGGTGGACGCCAACGTGCTGATCAACGAGCGCATCCGTGAGGAATTGCGCAATGGCAACAGCCCCTACGCCAGCATCGAGGCGGGCTATGAGCGCGCCCTGGGCACCATCGCCGACTCCAATATCACCACCCTGATTGCGGGTCTGATGCTGTTCGTGTTGGGCAGCGGGCCGGTGAAGGGCTTCGCGGTGGTGCTGTGTATCGGTATTCTGACCTCCATGTTCACCGCGCTGATGGGCACGCGTTCCCTGGTGTATGTGGTATACGGCGGGCGGCGCCGTGTCGGCAGGCTGGCGGTGTGAGGAGACGATGATGGCCGGATTTTCACTGATCAATACCAACTGGAATTTCATGGGCAAGCGCCGCGTGGCGATGGTGATATCCGTGACTCTGATATTGGTATCGATCGTCTCCTTCGTGGTGCGTGGCTTCAATTTCGGTATCGATTTTACCGGCGGT
>CAZOTG010000393.1:0-1937 GCA_964582585.1 uncultured Chromatiaceae bacterium
CCCTCGCCGATAGGATATGGCGTATCGGAACTGTCGGCGGTGAACACCGGAGCGCCGCCAGCATCGATGTGGTTGAACAGCACACCGCCATTGTTGACGAGGTCAACAAGGCCGTCGCCATTGACGTCGGAGAAATAGACCGACGACCGCGTATCGGTGCTCATCCAGTTGACGCCGACAAAGCCGCCGACGATGCCCAGACTCGGATAGGCTTCCGGCCCGGCCGAGGTCGATGAGGTCTCATCGCGGCTGATGGCCGGCAGGCCAGCGATCAGCGTCTTCGGCCCGAAGCTGGTCGAAGCCCCATCACTAGTGCCTGAGCGGTTGGCGCGGTACCAGATCTGCCCGCCCTGGCGGAAAACCTTGTCCTCCAGACCGTCGCCGTTGATGTCGACCAGAGCCAAAAGTCCGTTGCCGGAGCCGGTTGTGTAGCCGACCTTGGCGCCCACGGAATTGGCTTTTTTCGGCAAAATGCCGACGCCGACATAAAGATGGCCGCCGACGCTCTTCGATTCATGACCGCTCAGCGCGCTGGCGTCGAGATTGCCGAGCAGGCCGTTGCCCTCGACATTGTCAGACCCCGTACTCCAGGTCTCGCGCGTGGTATCGAAGCCCTTATAGAGCCCGGCATCGTCGCGCGCCTCGTCGAAATAGTTGAATTCGTGCTCGTTAAAAAGCGTGCCGTTTGCGTCGAATTGCTTGACCTTATCGAGCAGCGTCTTGGAGAAAGCGCCGGTCTTGTAGGTCAGCTCATAGGAGCGAACGGACGCGCTGCCATAGGTCAGCGTGATCTTGCGTAACAGATCGGCCGTCACCCGTTTGAAGCCGCCGCGGGCGTCGATCATGGCGTCGGGACGGCGGTCTTCGCCAAGCTCGCTCGCGCGCGTCAGCGTCACCACATATTTGCCCGCCTCGCCCTCGCGGCCTGTATATTCAACGGTTTTGAGGTAAAGCTCAGTCCCCGCTGCCGCCGAGCCGCCGCCGTCCGCACCGCTGTCGCTGACCTGGACATAGCGATAACGGATGATATTGCCGTTGCTATCGCGCGCCTCGCGCAGCGCCCAGGAGAAAATATTGCCGCTTGCGTCTTTGAGCGTGGCCTCATCGAGCGGACTATTCGTGTCCGGATCGCCGCCATAAAAATAGCTGGCGCCGTCCTTGTCCTTGACCTCCCACCAATAATTGGTGGGCGCATTACCGTGGCGGATGATGCGGCGGAAACCGCCTTCGACACGGGGGTGAAACGTCTTGTCGGCGGTGCGCGCGACGAGTGCGCCGCGGTGCGCCACCGGCGCCAACTGTTCGCCATCGACGACGTAAGTCTCGGTTTCGTTTGCCGAATCATAGCGCGGCACGCCCCAGCGGGTATCGATGCTCACAGATGAAGCCGGCAGATCCCAGCCCACGCCCAGCCAGCCATTGCCGCCTGCGGAGTTATAGGTCAGACCCAATTGCGGCGTCATGCCGACGCGGCCCGGCGTCAACTCAAGCGGATAGGAAAGCCGCACATCGCCCATGGAATTGGCCTGGGGCGGCGCGATCAGGTTCACCCCAGCGCTCGGATTGGCGAGTTTGAGATCCTTGATCTGGGTGGGGTTGAACGAGGCCGCCTCCGGAGAATCCGGGGCCTGAACCACCGCGTTGATCATATCGGTAAAGTGCGTGGTCAGCGACTGGACTTCGCCTTCAGCGGTCACGGCGGCCTTTTCCAGCGGCTGCCAGTGGCCGAGCGTGGTGTCGAAATAATAGGTCTTGATATCGGCTTCCGTCATGCCGGAGGGAAGCTGCGTCTTATCGAAAGGCAGCTTGACCTTCACCGCTCGTTTGAAGCGCTGGCCATGCGGCAGGAAGCGGAAACCTTTGTAATTTCCTTTAGTTACGTTGACCATGCCAGGATCGAGTTCCGGCATATCGACGTCGCGCAAAGGCTGCATGAG
>CAZOTG010000393.1:1947-2534 GCA_964582585.1 uncultured Chromatiaceae bacterium
TGATCGTCCGCGCACTGCCGGGAACGACGTCGGTAAACAATGCATTCAGCGAGCTGTCGATCTGATCACGCCGTTCGGCGTTCACGGGGGCGTTGAACGCGACCTTTTGCTTGACCCGCTTGCCGTTCGGATAGATGGCCTCGACATCGACCGACCAGTCCGTCGCCGCCGCATCGATGCCGAGATCGGCCTTCGAAACCGAAGCCTCGAAGGCGCCCAGCTCCGAGGGGATTGGCTTGCCGGCAACAACGATGCGCACATCGCCCGCATTGTTGCGCACCGGCTCGGCAAAGCCGCGCACATAGGCCATGTCGCCGTAATATTGTCCGTTGTCGGGGAAGCTGATCGTGAGTTGCGGCGATGAAGCGGGGGAGCCGACGGGCGAACCACTGATCTGTAACTCGTTGATTTTCCCTGCACTATCCGCGCCGGCAAACCGCAGGCGGAGCGCGGAGGCTTCGGCCTTGCCCAGGGCGATGGTGTTCCAGCCTTCGCTCAAGGTCGCTGCCGGTATGGCGTCGGCAATCGTCTGCCAGCCGCCCTTGGTCAGGGCGTCCACGCTCAATGCGCCCGTCAGTGTGCCGCTG
>CAZOTG010000394.1:0-2531 GCA_964582585.1 uncultured Chromatiaceae bacterium
ATGGTTGCGGTAGACCGCGGCCTGTAAACCGCGCCGTGGCGTGGTGAGATACTTGACCCGCTGCCAGGGCCCCAGGCTGCCGTCGCCGCGGATGGGGGCCCGCTCCACCGTGGCGCTGGGAATATTGTCGTGGCCGCGAACGCCGTTGGCGCCACCGATGGCGTAGAGGTAATCGCCGGCGACCGCCGCCGCCAGATAAAATCGTGGTTCGCCCAAAGACTCGGTGAAGCGCCATTTCCCCAGGCTGCCGTCGGCGCGGATAGGGGCATATTCCACCTGGGCGACATACCGGTCGTCATTATCCATGCCGCCGACGATGTAGACATGGCTGTCGCTGGCGGCCGCGGCCAGGGCGCGGCGTGGATGATGAAAGGCGGGCTGGGCTTGCCAGCCGGGGATCCACGTGCCGGTCTCTTCCCGGTGGTCGCCATGCTGCCACCACAAGACGATCAGGCCGATCAGCAGGATCGTGCCGATGACGGGCAGTATGGCCTGGGATTTGGGCGGATTTGTGGTCATGACCTCGGTAAGGGAAAGGCAAATGCGTATTGTACGATGTGGATTTTCATTGGCAATGAAGATATGCGCCTTTGGCCGATATAGAACAGGAAGCCGGATAACCGGCCGTGGGTTTCAGCGCAAAGTGGAGGAAGGACAGTGGTGAGATATACGGTGATGTTAGCGTTGTTGTGCGCCTTGGTCGCCGGGTGCGGGAAAAGCCCCAGCAATGACATGAAGGGCAAGGTGGATGACGTCAAGGACCAGGCCAAGGAGACCGCCGACCACGTATGGAGCGGAACGGTTCAGACCATCGACAGGGCCAAGGGCGTGGGCCAGACCTTGATGGATGCGGCGGAGGAGCAGCGCCGCAAGATCGACAAGGAAAGCGAGTAGGCGCAAACGCGGCTCGTCTTCAAGCCGGTTGATTCAGGGTATCAAGGTCCGAGGCCAAGCGCCGCAGGGGTTTGGAGATCAATACCGGAAAAGGGGTGTCCTGCCGGAATTCGCGCAGCGGCGGCGGCAGGGCCGCCAGCTGCTGCGCGGCATAGTCGCGTATCTCCGAGAGCGATGGCGGCGGAGATAAGCGACGCCCATCACGCATCACCGCCTGTAACAGCGGACGACCCTCTCTTACATCGTCTTCCAGGGTAACCACGTCGTCGAGCATGATGCCGTTTGCATCGTAGCGGCGGTACACCTGTTTGCGGCCCGGCCAGGTGGCCTTGCCCTCCGAGCGCTTGCGCCGCGCCGTGCCGGCATATTCCTGCAGCTTATAGGCGCAGTCCAGATAGGGCGCATCGGCGGAGGTGTCGAGATGGGTGCCGATGCCGTAGCCGTCGATGGGCGCCTCATGTTGCGCGTGTTTCTCGAGCAGGTATTCGTCGACGCTGCCGCTGGCGAAAATCGTGACCTCGTGAAGTCCACCTTGATCGAGGATGCGCCGCACTCGGCGTGCATGCTCGGCGAGGTCGCCGCTGTCAATGCGCACCCCTTTGACCGTGATCCCCTGTTCCCGCAATTGCGGCGCCAGCGCCACCACTTTGGCGGCAGCCGCCTCCGTGTCATAGGTGTCGATCAGCAGCACCACCGCGCCGGGATTGGCGACGGCGAAGCGGGCGAAGGCGGCGGTCTCGTCGTCGTGAGCCTGGATGAAAGAATGGGCCATGGTGCCGTAGGTGGGGATGGCGAACAAAGGCCCGGCGGCCACCGTGGCGGTGCCGGCGAAGCCGGCGAGGTAGCTGGCGCGGGCCGCCAACAGGCCGGCCTCGGCGCCATGGGCGCGGCGCAGGCCGAAGTCCACCAGCAGTTTGTCCGGCGCCGCCAGTACGCAGCGTGCCGCCTTGGAGGCGATCAAACTCTGGAAATGCAGGAGATTGATCAGGCGGCTTTCCACCAGTTGCGCCTGGGGCAGGGGGGCGGTGACGCGCAGGATCGGTTCGTCGCTGAAGAAGGGCGTGCCTTCCGCCATGGCGTGCACATCGCCGCGGAAACGCAGGTCGCGTAGATAATCGATAAAGTCGTCGTCGAACTTGCCGGTACCGGCCAGCCACGCCAGTTCCTCGGCGGTGAAATGCAGGTCTTCCAGAAATTGCAGCGTCTGTTCCAGACCGGCGGCTACCAGGAATCCGCGTTGTGCCGGCAGTTTGCGGACGAAGAATTCGAACACGGCGGTGTCTTCCATGCCGTGTTGCCGATAACCCTGCAGCATGGTGAGTTGATAGAGATCGGTCAGCAGGGCGCTGTGGGTGGTATCGATCATAAGCGGCGATTTAGACGCGGCGGTTTATAGCACTCATGTCAGGTCTTGCGCGCTGATCATGACGGCCCCCTTGGCGGTCATTTCCTGTATCGCTTTGTCACCGTCGCCGGGGTGGATGTTCACGGCGCGCACTGCATCGCTGAGGACGTAGACTTGATAACGGTTTTCCAAGGCGTCCTTCACGGTGTTCAACACGCAATAATCCGTGGCCAGCCCGCCGACAAAGACTCGGCGCACGCCGTGGGAGCGCAGCACCGCCTCCAGTTCAGTG
>CAZOTG010000395.1:0-2517 GCA_964582585.1 uncultured Chromatiaceae bacterium
ATCCGACGGCTCCGCGAGCTGGACGACCGCCGCGCCGAGATCGAGACGGCCAGGCTCGAGCCCGAAGCCGCCCTGGCCGCCTTCGGGGAGCGAGAAACCGACATCGTGGCCCACGCCGACGTCATCTCGGGGTTCGCGGCGCGGGTGGAGGGCCTGGCGGTCGAGAGAGCCCGCGTGCACACGCTCGAGCAGGAGGTGCAGGATCTGGACCGTCGCCTCGCCCAGGACACGGTGCCGATCCTGTCCGTCTCCTGGGAGGAGGCGCCGGCCGACCGTCTGGCGGCGACGCCGGTGAGCGAGCTGCGCACCCACGTGGATGCGTTCGTCGCAGCCGACGAAGAGCTGCGCGTCCTCGCGGAGGCCGAGCGGCGTGGCGCGGAACGAGGAGGCCGGGGGGCGGGGACCGCGCCGTGGATGGCCGGGGCCGCCCTGGCGGTTGTGGGCGCGATCGTCCTGGTCAGGGGCCTTCTTGCGGGCGACGGGGTGACCGCGGTCTCCGGTGGGGTCGCTGCCGTCCTCGGCGTCGCGTTCCTTCTCGCGGTGCGGCGCCCACGAGCGAAGACCGGGCAGGCAGGCCCGGTTCGACGGGCGCGGGATCGGGCCAGGAAGGGTGTGTCGGACGTGCTGGAAGGCCTGCCCATCGTCCCTTCCCTCCTCGAGGAGCCTTCCCCGCGACTGGCCACCGGCATCGAGCGCCTTCAGGAGTCGCTGCGGGCGCGGGCCGATCGGCTCCGCTCGCTCCGGGATCTCCGGGCGCGGCTCGGAGAGGCGGATGCGGAGGCCCGTGGGCTCGCTTCCACCCTCGGAATCGTGGCGGATCTCGACGCACAGGCGACCGCCTCCCTCCTGGACCGCGAGCTGCGGAGCGCGGAGCGCAAGCGAGACGCGGCCTCGAGCGCCGAGCGCGAGCTCGTTCGTTCGAAGCGGGAGCGCGCGCGCGTGGACGACGAGGCCGGCAAGCTGCAGGCGGAGCTCGAGAAGCTCCGCGAGCGGCTGAGCGAGATGGGTGACGGAGATCCCGATCTCGGCGCGAAGGTGGTGTCCGAGCGCCTGCGTGCCGCCTCGCGAGCCGACCAGCTCCGTGACGAGCTCGAGCGCACCCGCCCGTCCCTCGAGGAGACGGCCGCTCTGATCGCCGAGGCCGAGGCGGCCGGCGAGTCGTGGACGCTCGACGACGAAGACCTCGCCCTCCGGCGCGCCCGCATCGAGGAGCTCGGCGAGGAGGTGGAGCGGCTCGCGACTCGGGCCGAGGCGCTGGATCGGGACATCGCGCACGCGCGGGACCTCGAGACCACGGACGCCGTGGACGGAGAGATCGCGGCGCTCCAGGAAGAGGAGGCCCGGCTCATCTTCGAGCGCGACAGGAACTGGATCCTGGCTCAGCTGGTGCGCGAGGCGGACAGGAGGTTCCGGGAGGAGCACCAGCCCGATCTCATGCGTCGAGCCAGCTCCTATCTCGCACGCCTCACCGCCGGCCGCTACGACCGGATCGCGGCGGACGAGACGGCCCAGGGCGACCTGTTCCACATCTACGGCCCCACCCTGCCGGCGCCGGTACCCCTCACGCCGCCGGTCTCCACGGGGACCCTCGAGCAGGCCTATCTGTCGCTGCGTCTGGCCATCGTGGATCACCTCGACCAGGGAGGGGAGCGGCTCCCGCTCTTCGTGGACGAGGTCCTGGTGAACTGGGATCGCGAGCGGCGCGCCCGCGGGATGGACGTCCTGGTCGAAGTCTCGGCCACACGGCAGCTCTTCGTCTTCACCTGTCACGGCGACGTCGCCGGCGACCTGGCCGATCGGGGAGCTCGGGTGCTCGAGCTCGCGGAACGCTGAGCCGGAGAGACGAGATGGCGCTCGAGCTCCCGCTCGCCGTGGAGACCCACGGGTCACCTCCCGGAGAGGATGTCACGACCTTCCTCCTGCTGCACGGCTACGGCGGCTCGGCCTTCACGTGGCGATACTGGACCACGCCGCTCGCGCGCCGGGGCCACGTGGTCCTGGTGGACATGAAGGGCTTCGGCGCCGCGCCCAAGCCCGACGACGACGCCTACGGGCCGCACGACCAGGCCGAGCTCATCCATCGCCTCGTCGTCCAGCGAGACCTCCGCAATCTGACCGTGATCGGGCACTCGCTCGGCGGCGGGGTGGCGCTCCTTCTGGCGCTGCGGCTTCTCGCCGAGCCTCGACCGAGGCTGCGACGCCTGGTGACGGTGGCCGGCGCGGCGTATCGACAGGACTTTCCGCCGTTCGTGGCTCTGGCCCACCATCCCTGGATCACGTCGCTCCTGTTCCGCATCCTGGGGGCGCGCCGTGTGGTGAGGTGGGTCCTCCGCAGCATCGTCCACGAGCCCGACCGGGTGACCCGCACCCAGGTCATGGGCTACGCGGAGCCCATGGACGGCCGTGCGGCCCTGCGGGCCCTCATCCGATCCGCCCTGCGAATCCTGCCGCCGGACCTGGACGAGGTCGTGATGCGCTATCCGTCCATCGACGTCCCGACCCTTCTGCTCTGGGGAC
>CAZOTG010000396.1:0-2514 GCA_964582585.1 uncultured Chromatiaceae bacterium
GCCGATCGCCTCCGGCAGCCCGAAGGTTGCCGCCGCGGCGATGCCGCCGGTGCTGGCCGAACACAGCAGCTTCATCGCCAGCGCCGAGCGGTTGACCATGTCAGACCACCGGCCGCGATAGTTGGACGAGTGCAGCCAGCCGCGCCAGAAATACACGGTGTGCTCGAAGGCGGTTTGTGCATAGCCCGGCGCGCTGGACGGGCTTTCGATGCCCGGCCGAACCAGCTCGAGCAGGATGTCGATGGTCTCGCCAGCCTTCAACTCGAACTCGGCGACCGCCGCGCCCTGCACGACACGCATCGGCAGGCTGGTGCGCAGCCGAAGCACCGTGCCGTCGGCGTCCGCCGCGGTAAAGATTGCGCCCGTCTTGTCGGCCTTCGCCTTGTGCGCCACGCGCGAATAGTCGAACCGTGGCTGGCACAGGAGCCGCAACTTGGTGACCCCGCGTATGCCCGACACCCGGCGCACAATGGTATGTGTGTGCCGCACCTGGCCGACCGGCATGAAATCGATGAGTTCGGCCACGCCGTCGTCGGCGAGAAAGCGCGTGATCAGAACATTCGTACTCGGCAGGTAGAGCTGCTTGCGGCGCATCCCCTCCAGCATAGGCGTGATCGAAAACCGCCCGCCCTTTTCATCGTCCAGCATTGCTGCGAATATTGTCGGCGAGTCGAAGTGCGGCAAGCACATGAAATCGATCGACCCCTCGTTGGACACCAGCGCAATGGTCCTGAGGTCCCCGATGATGCCGTAGTCTCCAATCGCGTGATATGCCATGCTCACTCCTCCTTTTTACGTTGACGATGCCGGATTGCAAGCCACAGGGCGACAAACGGTTCAGCGGTCCACACGATGAGCGCCAGGATGTCATCTACCAGCAGGCCCAGCACGGCGGCCAGCGCGACCAGCGGGAGAATCGTCGCGTGATACCGCCAATGAAACCTGAGATCTCCGATGTCGTTATTGTTGCGCAACTGGGTCTCGCCCGCGGCATGGCGCGCAAACATCCCCAGCGCCAGGCCCGCCGTGCCGAAAATTGCCGAAAAGATGCCCACCGCGAACGGATCGAACTCGTAACCGCCGATCAACGACGCGCCGAATGGCACCAGCGAAACCACGGCCAGCACGAAGAAGTTCCAAGCCATCGTGCCCGCGTGACAACGCTTCAGTCCAGCAACGATCGCGTGATGCGCCACCCAGAAGCGCGCCACCAGCACGAAACTGATGATCCATGCAATGAAGCTCGGTATCTGCTCCCGCAGGGCCACCACGAGTTCGCGCTGCTGCGCATGGGGAATCCCTACGACCTTTGGCACCTTGAGGTCCAGCACCAGCAGCGTGAGGACAATGGAGAAGACACCGTCGGAAAGCGCGCCGAGGCGCTCCACCCCGTAGGTTGTCCTGGGTGTCCACATGCTCACGGCAACTCTGGGGTAAGGGTCATCGTACCCTCGGCAATGGCGCCGGGTGCCAGGACCATCATGCCGGTATCGGTGCGGCCGGCCGCCGCCAGATTGAACGCGTCGATGATATTGGTGACCGGCTCCACGCAAAAGAAGTCTTTTCCAGGCGGCGTGAACACCACCAGACAGCCAAACGGTCCGGAAGTATCAAGGCGCAGGCGCGCCCGCCACTCGGGCCATTCGATGCGTGCGCTGCCGCCGAATCCGGTGAAGTGGGTGTCCAGCGACACCTCGCCGGGCACGATACCTGCAGCGGCGAGCGGCAGCTGCGCCGGCAGCGGAACGAGAGTTGTAGGCATCGAGTCGGCATCGGTCTGCCACATTCCGGCCACGGATGCAGTCACGCGGGCGCGCGGCGTGCGCACGAAGAACGGGTGAAATCCGAAGCCCGCCGGCATCGGTTCCGACGCCTCGTTGATCACGGACACGCGCAAACGCGCGCACCCCGGTTCGAGCTCGAAGTTCTGGCGCGCACGGTAAGCGTAAGGCCAGGCACCGGAAGCGTGCAGGTATTCAATCGTGGCGCTGGACTGCGTCCGCTCGACCAGCGACCAGGACACCTGCCATCCGTCACCGTGCACCGCGTGAGGCTCCGGCGGAAAGTTGGCAGGCAGCTGGACCGTACGGCCTGCAAACGTGAAGCGTCCGTTGCGGATTCGGTTCGAGAAAGGCACCAGCGGAAAACATGCCATTCCACCCGAAGCGCGATCGGGAACGGCATTCGGCGTCGCCGGCCGCAGCCAATGAATCAGGCTATCTCCGTCGCCGGAGCTCAAGCGCGTCACTGCACCGCAGGCGGCGGGCGCCAGGTCCATCCGCATCGAGCCGGCGCGCAGCGTGACAATCTCAGACATTGGATTGTTCCCCTACGGCCGGTTCGGCGACGCCGGACCTCGGGCCGGTGACGGCGCCCATCATGCGCTCGGCCACCTTGAACAACAGCGGGTTCAGTGCGATCGAAATAATGGACCCCGCAATGATCAGCTGGTAGCCCAGGTCCGGCAGCAGGTTGAGGCTGCGACCCATCACCGCAAGAATGAAGGAGAACTCG
>CAZOTG010000397.1:0-2505 GCA_964582585.1 uncultured Chromatiaceae bacterium
AATAACCCGGGGGCAGCAAAATATTTTTTGATAAGCGATAACAGCGTCCACGTTCATGGCACTCGCGTGCCGGTGGAGGAGCCATCCACAGCATCAAAAGCGGACATCAGCCAAACTTTATTCAATCACCTCGTCGGCCCGGGCGAGAAGTGAGGGTGGAATACTGAGGCCGAGCACCTTCGCTGTTCGCATGTTCAGCACGAACTCGAACTTTGTTGGTTGCTCGATCGGAAGATCAGCGGGGCTGATGCCCTGTAGAATTTTATGCACTTGATTCGCCGCACGCCGATATAGGTCACCAAAATTCGCTCCATAAGCGAAGAGACCGCCAGCTTGTACCATTTCCTTAAGTCCAGAGACGGTGGGCAGCTGGTTCTTGGTTGCCAGCTCCGCAATCAAGGCCCGATTAGCAGTAAACTCAGCGTCATCTGCCACCACGAGAGCTCCCGAGCCCTTTGCCGCGACGATTACCTCTTCGAAGTTTATCGGACTGCGCTCAATGAGAAACTTCAATTCGATCCCCAAGACCCGTGCCGCAACGTTAGATTCACGCACGTATTGATTTGCGGTTGGACTGGACTTGCGCACGAGGATCGCAACTCGGGTGACCTTGGGAAAAAGCTCTTTGATCAGTTGCAATCTCTTCGCAATAAGGTCGCCACTTATGCTAGTCACTCCAGTGACATTGCGGCCTGGCCTACCAAGGCTTGCGACGAGCCCTGTCGCGACCGGATCTAAGGTAGCCACGAATACCACCGGGATTTCGCCCGCAGCGTTCCTTGCCGGAAACACCGATGGAGTTCCGGAGGCGATAATTATGTCCACGTTCCGTTTTACCAGTTCGGCCGCAACCTTGGGCACCTGCGCCGCGCTCTTCGCCAAGCCAAACTCAATGACGAAGTGTTGACCTTCGATAAGGCCCAGTTCTCGCAGCCCTTGCCGAAAACCACCGATGAACGCTCGCGGTGGCGGTCCAACCCGTAAGAAGCCGATGCGCCTGATCCTCCCCGCCTCTTGCGCTAAGGCAGTGATCGGCCACGCGAGCACTGCGCCGCCGAAAAGCGTGATGAACTCGCGCCGCTTCATTCGATCACCTAATCGGGTTGGCACGCCACGTCGGGCAACGTGCTTAATGCCCGCCGCTTACCAAACCAGCGAATTGTCATCAGATTGCGCGCATACACGGGGAACGCGCCCCATGCAGCGACGCAAAGCTTAGCACACTTAAGTTTGCGTATGCGGGTCTTATCGGCTCGCAAACACTACGGATTGCTGCGCCGCATCAATGTCGCAGTTGGGTCAAAAGCAGACATCTGCGCCGCAAACACTCATGTCCGCTTTACCCCCCAAAGCAGACATGTGCGGTGCACTAGCTCATGTCTGCTAAGTGCCATAGGCGGACATCATTCGATCACCAGATCCGCGCGGGTAAGCAGCATAGGTGGCACGGTTAAGCGAAGTGCTTTCGCGGTCTTTAGGTTGATGGCTAGTTCGAATTTTGTGGGCAGCAGAATCGGCAGGTCAGCCGGCTTGGCACCTTTAAGAATCCGCGCGATATAAAGCCCCGCTTGCCGATACGAATCCGTGAGACTGGGTCCGTAACTCAACAATCCCCCATCGACCACGAACTGGCGCTGGATGAAAATGGTCGGAAGTGCATGTCTCATTGCGAGGGAGATCAGTTTACGACGCCCGGCATTGAAGAGTTGATCGGGGGCAATAAGGATCGCATTCACGCGCTTTCCGACTAAAGTCGCGAAAGCTGGCTCGAAGTCTCTTTCACTGTTCACGGGCATAAAATGCGACACCAAGCCCAACGTGCGTGCCCCATCTTGCAAATCTTTGGATATTGCCTTGGCTTGCCGATTTTTTGGATTGACAAGAATTCCGACAGTGGCGGCTTTGGGAAGCAGTTCGTGCAGCAATTCCAGTCGCTTCGTCCCCAAAGCAGTTGTGATGAAGCTGACGCCAGTGATATTGCCGCCCGGTCGGTTGATAGTTGCGACGAGCCCGGTCTTCACTGGGTCGCTTCCGAATGCAAAGACAATGGGAATCGTCGAAGTTGCTGCCTTTGCCGCGAATGCCGGAGGAGTACCACCGCTCGTCATGATCACGGCCACATGACGGCTTACCAGATCGGCTGCTAATGCGGGCAAACGATCTGACCTATCGTCCGCCCAGCGATATTCGATCGCCAAGTTTTGACCTTCGACGTAGCCGGCCTCGCTAAGTCCTTTGCGCAACGCTGCTAGCAGGTACGCATATTCGTTCGCCGACGAGTTGCCCAGAAATCCGATCACCGGCGTCGTGGATTGCTGCGCACGCGCAGCAACTGGCATTGCCACCGCTCCACCTAGAACTCCGAGAAATTGTCGCCGACGCATGTCCGCCCCTTGGCTCAGGAAACGGGATCGTACCGGTTCAAACGAGTGCTTTGATAGGGGCTGGAATCGGCTTCGCTACTGCAACATGAAATACTGGCCGATGTCGGCTCTGGGTCAAAAG
>CAZOTG010000398.1:0-2501 GCA_964582585.1 uncultured Chromatiaceae bacterium
TTTCGAGTTTGGTGAAGCGCTTTGGCTGTTAACCCGAAACTCGTAACCCGAAACCCGAAACCTTATTATTACTGCACCACGCTCGCGGTATCGACGGGGATACCGGGTCCCATGGTGCTCGATACCGTCACCTTCCTGATGTACACACCCTTGGCGGTGCTGGGCTTGGCCTTGATCAGCCCGGCCATCAGGGCCTGCAGATTCTCGCGCAGGGCGTTCACTTCGAAATTGGCCTTGCCGATGGTGCAATGCACGATGCCGCCCTTGTCCGCACGGTAACGCACCTGACCCGCCTTGGCGTTGTTCACCGCGGTGGTCACATCGGCGGTCACCGTCCCCACCTTGGGGTTGGGCATCAGGCCGCGGGGGCCGAGAATCTGGCCAAGCTGACCCACCACACGCATGGCGTCGGGGGTGGCGATCACCAGATCGAAATCCATATTGCCGGCCTTCACCTGCTCGGCCAGGTCCTCGAAGCCCACGACGTCGGCCCCGGCGGCCTTGGCGGCGTCGGCATTGGCGCCTTGGGCGAACACCGCCACCCGCACGCTCTTGCCGGTGCCGTTGGGCAGCACGGTGGAACCGCGCACCACCTGGTCGGACTTGCGGGCATCGATGCCCAGGTTGACGCTCACGTCCACGGCCTCCGCGAACTTGGCGGTGGCGCAGTCCTTGATCAAGGCCAGGGCCTCGTCGAGCCCGTAGATCTTGCCCGCTTCAATCTTGGCCTGATACGCCTTCGCGCGCTTGCCTAACTTCGCCATCACACGCCCTCCGTATTGAGGCCCATGCTGCGGGCGCTACCGGCGATGGTACGCACCGCGGCATCCATGTCCGCCGCGGTGAGGTCGGGCATCTTGGTCTTGGCGATCTCTTCCAACTGGGCGCGTGTCACCGTACCCACCTTGACGGTGTGGGGGGTGGCGCTGCCACTGTCGATGCCGGCCGCCTTCTTTAATAACACGGTGGCAGGCGGGGTCTTCATAATGAAGGTGAAGCTGCGGTCGTTGTAGACCGTGATGATCACCGGCAGGGGCAGGCCCTGCTCCACCTTCTGGGTCTGGGCGTTGAACGCCTTGCAGAACTCCATGATGTTGACACCGTGCTGGCCCAGCGCCGGACCCACCGGCGGACTGGGATTGGCCTGACCGGCCTTCACCTGCAACTTGATATAAGCCTGAACCTTCTTTGCCATGTTTCACTCCTCGATGGGTACGAACGCCTTTATTGGCTCCCCGTTAAAAGCAGATAAAAGAGGAAAGTGTAAAGAGAAAAGTAAAAAGACCTTCCACTTTGCTCTTTTATCTTTTCTCTTTGCTCTGCCGTTCAGCCCTTTTCAACTTGGCCAAACTCCAACTCCACGGGGGTGGAGCGGCCAAAGATCAGTACTGCGACGCGCAGTCGGCTCTTCTCGTAGTTGACCTCCTCCACTACGCCGTTGAAATCGGCGAAGGGGCCCTCGGTGACGCGCACCACTTCGCCCGGCTCGAACAGCACCTTGGGCTTGGGCTTCTCCACGCCTTCCTGCACGCGCTGCAAAATCTTGTCGGCCTCCTTGTCGGAGATGGGCGCGGGACGATTGCTGGTACCGCCTATGAAGCCCATCACCTTGGGCACGTCCTTGACCAGGTGCCAGGTGTTGTCGTCCATCTCCATCTGCACCAGCACGTAGCCGGGGAAGAACTTACGGTCGCTCTTGCGCTTCTGCCCGGCGCGCATCTCCACCACCTCTTCGGTGGGCACCAGAACCTCGCCGAACTTGTCTTCCATGTTGTAGAGCTTGATGCGCTCCTTGAGGGAACGCACCACCTGGTTCTCGAAGCCCGAGTAGGCATGCACCACATACCAGCGCATCGTCATATCTTGCTCAGCCCCCTTGGCCCGTCAGGTATTTCACCGACCACAATAAGAACATATCCAACAGCCACAGAAACACTGCGACGGTCACTACCAATCCCATCACCACCAAGGTGGTCTGGGTGGTCTCCTTGCCGGTGGGCCATACCACCTTGCGCACCTCGATATTGGCTTCGCGGAAAAAACCCACCAACTGGCCACCCGCCTGGGTCTGCAAAACGACCACTACGCAGATGATGGCCACCACCAACAGGGCGGGCACACGCATCAGCAGCGAATACTCGGCGAAGTAATAGAACCCACCCAGTCCGCCGATCAACAACAACACGGCCACCAGCCATTTAATCTTGTCCGCCATACCCGCCTGCAAATCCGTCCAACTTCATAATGGCAGGCCAGGAGGGAATCGAACCCCCAACCTGCGGTTTTGGAGACCGCCGCTCTGCCAATTGAGCTACTGGCCTAAAAAATCAGCTACAAGAGCAAAGAGAAAAGATACAAGTTAAAGACAAAAGGAGGTTTGCGCCTCCGGAGGAGGCACCCCAATCCTTTCCTCTTTGCTCTTGTATCTTTCCTCTGCCTTTATTCAATAACCTTACTGACGACGCCGGCGCCCACGGTGCGGCCGCCTTCGCGGATCGCGA